>CAKONT010000087.1 GCA_934097255.1 uncultured Bacilli bacterium | reverse complement strand
ATGTTTTTAGGAGCATCTATTTTTTTTAATAGTTCTTCTAGAGTACCGCCTTCTTTAAATAATACTTTATCATAACCGGTTACATCAATTATTATGTTGTCTTTCATATAACACCTCTTTATTCTAAGTATATTTTATCATAGAAATTTTATTTATACAATTTAAGTGTATAAAATTTTAATGTGATAGAAAGAATGTACATAAATTAATGTTATACTGTTTAATATTAAAAAAAATATTAAGATAAAAGTTTTTAGCTTGTTGAAATCTTTTTTTGCTGTATTAGGATTGCTTAATTACTTATTATATAATAAGTGTGCAACTGTAATAAATTGGGAAAAACATAAAAAAATTACTCTATGACGTAATAAATTGACAAAAACAGAATATAGTATTATAATGTATATACAGGAAGGGATGATGATTTATGATTATTCGTGAAAGATATTTAAAATTAATTAGACCATTTTATGATCAAGAATTAATTAAAGTATTAATTGGTATTAGACGTTCTGGAAAATCAGTTATTTTAAGACAAATAATAGATGAGTTAAAAGAAAATGATGTGGATGATAATCACATTATCTATATTAATTTTGAAGATTATGATTATGAAGAATATACTAATCCTAAAAAATTAAACAATTATGTTAAAGAAAAAATAATCGATGATAAAAAGTATTATATATTTTTTGATGAAATTCAAAATGTTCTTGAGTGGGAAAAAGTTGTTAATTCATTAAGAGCAACAAAAAACACATCAATTTTTATAACTGGTTCTAATAGTGATTTATTATCAAGTGATTTAGCAACTCATATAGCAGGAAGATATGTAAGTTTTAAAATTACTCCATTTACATTTGATGAGGTTTGTAAATTATTAAATATTACGGATAATAGAGATATTGAAGATGCATTTAATGATTATATTAAATGGGGTGGAATGCCACAAAGATTTATGCAAAAAGATGAGATTTCAAGAAAAACTTATTTAAATGATATTTATGATTCAATAGTAATTAAAGATATTGTAAAAAGATTTAATATTAAAGATATAGATTTATTAAATAGAATAGTTACTTATATTTTAACTACTCCATCTCAAGTATTTTCACCTGATAGTTTAAAAAAATATATGCAAAGTGATTCTAGAAATGTATCTTTAGAAACATTATATAACTACTTAGACTATATAACTCGCGCAAATCTTATTTCAAAAGCGGAAAGATATGATGTTAGAGGTAAAAGAATTCTTACAGGTAAATATAAATACTATTTAACTGATTTAGGTTTCACTAATATTTTAAGTGAAGGTAAGAAAGAACAAACTGGTGCATATCTAGAAAATATTGTTTATAATGAACTTATTGCTAGAGGATATAATGTTAATATTGGTACATTAGAAAATGGTGAAATAGATTTTATAGCAACAAGATTTAATGAAAAAATATATATTCAAGTTGTTTATATTTTAAGTGATGAAACAGTAATTGATAGAGAATTTAATGCTTATAAAAAGATTGAAGATAACTATCCAAAATATGTTCTTTCAATGGATAAATTTGATTTATCACAAAATGGAATAATTCATAAAAATATAATAGATTGGTTGCTAGAAAAATAATGAGTAGTTTAAATAAGATGTAAATCTCTGATTGATAATCTCTTTATTTTTCTATTTATACAATTTAAGTGTATAAAATTTGTTTTTTAACACTAATATATTATAGGAGGATTTTATGATTATACCAACTATAACTATAGAAGAAAATGGAAGAGAGAAATATTATGACTTGTATAGTAGACTACTTAAAGATAGAATTATTTTTTTGAGTGGAGAAATTAATGATGAAGTGAGTAATGTAGTGGTGAGTGAGTTACTTTATTTAGATGGTGTTAGTAATGATGATATTTATTTGTATATAAATAGTCCTGGTGGGAGTATAACTTCTGGGATGGCTATTTATGATACTATGAATTTTATTAAAAGTGATGTTTCTACTATATGTGTAGGAATGTGTGCTAGTATGGCAGCCTTTCTATTGTCTAGTGGGAAAAGAGGTAAAAGGTTGGCACTTAAAAATTCTGAAGTGATGATACATCAACCATTAGGTGGATGTCAAGGACAAGCAACTGAGATTAAAATTGCGGCTGAGAGAATTATAAAGTTGAAAAAGAAACTTAATAAAATATTGAGTGATAATACTGGGAAGAGTCTTAAAAAGATAGAAAATGATACTGAAAGAGATTATTTTATGGATAGTAACGAAGCTTTAGAGTATGGAATTATTGATAAAGTTATATAAAAAGAATCTTTAGTTTTTGACTAAAGATTTTATTGTGTATATTTGATTTTTAGATGTTTCTACTTCATTTATGCAATCATTTAATACAATAAATGATTTTTTACACATTTGTCCTTGTGGAGTATTTTTTAAAATTTCTATTTGTTTTATTATGTTTTCTTTTGTTTTTGTAGCAGCTAGGTAATAGTATGATTTAAAGATAGCTTTTAAATATTCTATTAATCCATATGATGCTTTAACATTGTGAAATGCATCTGGTATCATTAATGGTTTTATTGTAAGAGAAAATAATACACTAACTTTTAATTGTTTATAACTTTTTTCTAAACTATTATCTTTATAAATTTTTGATGTAATGTAGTCATATAATAAAGTTATAACTTTGTTAGCTTGAAAATCATTATTTAAAGCTTCTATTTCTTGTTCTTTTTCCAAGTAACATAGAGAAATAATTTTGTCTATTAATATACCTTTTTTATTGTTATTATCTGCTTTATCTAATTCTTGATATAAGTAATAACTTATTAAGTTATAGAAATCTTTATCATATAAACAATCAAATATATATGAATATATACGTTCGGAATTTGTAGGTTTTATTAGAAAACTTTGTAAATTTTTTGGTATATAAAATTTTGATTTTTGTATTCTGTTAGCTAATCTTAGTTTATTAAATCCAACTTTGTTTATATCTTTATCTATTAATTCTGTTTCTGTTGTACCATATTCACTTATGTAGTTATTATCTAATAGATATTTCTCTATTTGTGTTAGTTTTTCTTCTGAAGTTATAAGTCTATTTAATATGTTTTCTTCAACTGAAGATAGTGATTTTAGTTCAGCAATTAATTCTTCTTTTTTTGATTTATTATTATTTTTAATTGTATTAGATAAATTAATATAAATATTATATATACTTTTTTCTAAATTTATTAACATTTTTATATCTTCTAGTTCTGTATTTGTTAACATAGTATCCCCCTTCTTGATGAGATGTATTATATCATTATTTAATTTTTATGTATATTTTTTTATGTAGCTAAGCATTTGAAAAAGTCTTTAGTTCTTGCAAGTAATTCTCTTGATTCTCTATATAAAACACCACTATTTTTTCTTAAGTCTGATGGTGAACCATATGAGTCTAATTTGTATTTATCAGAGATGTATAGTGCTCGGTATAGATGGTATTTTTGTGTTACCAATACTATTTTATTTAGTTTATAAGTTTCTTTCATGTTTTTAATTGTGTCATAAGTTGATAGACCATATTGGTCAGTGATTATATTCTCTTCTGGTATACCTTGTTTAATTGCATAATTTTTCATTACTGCAACTTCATTTCTTTCTTGATGTGTTCCATCTCCACTCATTATTATTTTTGAAGAAATTCCTTCATTATAAAGCTTAATAGCTTCATCTAGTCTATCTTTTAATATTGGACTTGGCTCTTTATTTTTTACTCCTGCACCTAATACTACTATTGCTGAGATGTCTTTTAGTTCATTATAATTGTTAATAATTTTGTCTTTAGTTTTATATATAATATAAAAATTTGTTGATAAACCAATAGTTGTACACACTAAAAATAAAATTAATATTATATTATTTATTTTTTTCATTAGTACTCCTAAATTTTTTAGATTTTTTATTTACCATTTCTTTTATTTTTCTAAATCTATGATTTATACCACTTTTTGTTATATTAGAGCCTGTTTCCATACT
>CAKONT010000086.1 GCA_934097255.1 uncultured Bacilli bacterium | reverse complement strand
ATTATTAATAAATCAAATTTTTCTTTATTTTTTACCTTTTCAATTGCATCTTTTCCATAAAGGGATGATGAAACATCATAACCGAATTCATTTAACATATCTCTTATTTTTTTTATTTCACTTGTTTTATCATTTACAATTAATACTTTTTTTCCTAGCGTAATATTTGATAGCTCACTATTTTTAGTTATTTTATCTTTTGTTTCTTTAATTTTTTGATCTATAATAACTAAGTATTCACTACCTTTTTTGATTTCACTTTTAACTATTAGGCTTCCACCTAAAACTTTTATTATTTTATGAGCAAGATTAATACCGACATCTAAACTGTCTAAACTTTCAAATATTTTTTCATCTACTTCATCGTTAACGCTTAATATATCATTAACCTCTTCAATACTCATTCCTCTACCAGAATCTGATATAGATATAATAAGACGACAAACATCATATTTAATAATGGAATTTATATTTAACTCAATAAAACCTTCTTTTGTATCCTTAATTGATTTATTTAAAAGAGCAATCAAGATTTGCTTTAATTTTACAGGATCTCCATATAAAACATCTGCAATATCAGAAGATATTTTATATCTAAAATCAATGTTTTTATTTTCTAGTTCACTTTTTATTTTTGAATTTATTCCATCAAATACTACTTTTGGTTTATACATTTGATTATCAATTTTGATATTTCTAATATCCATTGTAGAAACATCTAAAATATTATTTGTCATAAGTGATAATTGTTTTGAATTATTTTTAATATCCATTGCAATATCAACTATTTTTTCTTCATCTTTAACAGTAATAATATCGTTACTAAGTTTTTCTATATTTTTTATTGGTTGTTTTATTTCTTGAGATAATTCGAATAACAAATTAAGTTTGTCTTCATTTGTTTTTTCAATTAATTTTCGATTGTCATATAATTCTTTTACCATCTTAAGATCGGGATTTTCAATCGTATGATACATTAAAAATGCAGTTAAGCCTTGAGCAAGTAAATTTAGTAATATTTCAGGATGACTTTTTTGAATAACAGCAACAACAAGATATAAAATTATATTCATAATTAATGGTAAATATTTTTTGTTTCTAATATATGATCTATCTATAAACATTAAAACGACATTGAAAAACATTAATAAGCTAAAAAACATATAAAATACATTAACACTAGCACCATAAGTATATGAATAATAATCTGCATTTTCAGGAAAGAAAAATTCGATTGGAAAAATAAATATTAAAATTGATGCAGCAATTAAATAAATAATTGCTCCTTTTTTTAATTTGTCGTACTTATCGCCAAGAAAATGCGAAATACTACAATTATATAAAGTAATAAGTAAAAACCAACTAAGTCCTAAGCATAAAAATGTCTTAGCTGTAAAACAATTTAGTAAATATAGACCATCAAAATTATTTGCTAAAATACGAAGTAACATTTCAAATATTGCTTCTGCAATTAAAATAACTAACATTAATCCGTATATAGTTGTTTCTTTATTTTTAATATTGCTTTTTGAAAAAAATAGAAAACATACAATAATTGTGAATAAAAAACTTGCAATAGAAAAAAACATATAATTATTTATACACATAAAATATCCCACCTCAATTATTCTCTAATATAGTTTTCAGTATATCATAAAAAAAAAAAGAAATCTATTCCTTAGTTAGATTTCTTTTTAAAATTTTAGGATCATTTTTATAATAACCATCGTCGTCTAAAACAGTATATTTCATTTTTTGAACATCAGTTTTCATCGAAATAACAGGGAAATCATCCCAAACAATAATATCTTTAGGAGAATAATAATCAGGAAATTTGTCTGCAAGTTTTTCTTTGATAATACTTTTTACAACTTCTTCATCAAAGCCATCTTCCAACGTAATTGAAATAAGTGGCATTTGATTGCCATCCAAAGTAATACAACCAAATGTTATAACTTTTTCTACGCCATCGATTTTACCAACAAAATCAGTTATCTTATCACAATCAATATTATAGCCATTGTAAGTAAGAGTATTTTTATATCTTGCCTTCCAAGTTAAAACTCCTTCTTCATCAATTACAACTTTATCGCCTGTTCTAAACCATCTAGTACCATTTTCATCATATACAAAAGCTTTATTAGTGTTTTCAGGATCATTATAATAACCCGGTGATAATTGTGAAATACGGCTATCTTTATCGGCTATACATAACTCTCCTTCTTCACCCGTTTTAACTTCCTTAAAAGTAGTTGGTTCGAATATTTTTCCATCAATCAATGTCCACATTTTTCCAAGAGTTCCTGGTTTTCTTGAAATATCTTGGGCAACTGGAGCTGATGTTTCAGAGCAACCATATCCTGGAGCGATAAGACCGTATTCACTCATTTGATCAAGTCTTTCTTGATACAATTTATGATGCTCTTTAAAAAGAGGTGCTCCGCCTGTTATATAATATCTTGCTTTTGATAACTTAGCATCTTTATATTCTTCGTTTGTAAACAAATCATGTAGCCATCCAGGTGCTCCCATCCACCAAGATGGGTTATTTTTTATAATATGTTTGGCATTCGTTTCTGGAGTCCAGGTTGGATCCATATCAAGTGTGATTCCATTTGCCAAATACATGTGAACTCCAATAATTAAACCAAAATCGACCCATGGAACTGTACAATTAAACATTCTTTCGCCACGAATAAATTGCAATCCACTATGTGCAGCATTATATGGTTGTGCATTAAAGTTTTCACTTGTGTGCATTAATTGTTTTGGTTCTCCAGTTGTTCCAGTTGTTGCCGAAATATTTATTACATCAGATTTTGAAACAGATGATTTTGGCATTATAGGATTACTTTTTTTATTATAAAATTTAGCCCATCTAGTAAAAATTGGATCTTTTTCAAGTTCTATATGTCCTTTATTTTTTCTATCCATAAGTTTTGAACCTATTTGAACAATTTTAGGAAGCGACTCTTTAAAATCCATCATAACAATTTTATCTGCTTTTATATCGTGACATATTGGTACAACTTCATCACTCAATATATCCCCACAGAAAAATATTTTCGATGGTGTTTTCTCAAACTGTTTTAAAATATCTTCTTTTTTAAATCTTGGATCCATCACTTTAAAAATACTACCAAGCATACAACTTGCATAAAACGTATATATTAGTTCTGGAGTTGTAATTGAAGAATATGTAATAATATCCCCTTTTCTTACCCCATTTTCTACTAAAGAGTTGTATGTGTTTATTATGTTTTCTATAAGTTTTCTGTAAGTAATTACTGTAACAAGGGGTTTTTTGTTAAGATTTGATACGTTAGGATCTGCTCTATAAGTAATTGCAACATCATCTAAGTGATTTTTACAACTTTCAAATAGACAATCAAACGCATTCATCTTTTCCAAATCATCTAATGTAAATGGAAACATGTCATAAGCAGATAGCTCTTTTTTATTATTCATAAAATCATTCCTTTCAAAAAGGCACATCATTTTCGCAACATTTCAATACCTTTATTACCTTAAGTATAGCCACTATTTTAGATTTTAAAAATATTTTTTGACACAATTTTACATTTTTTTGCTATACTTATTAAGTATTTATTCAAAAATTAAATTAAATGGAAGGTGAAAATTATGAATAATTCAAAATGTAATCTTTGCCCTAGAAAGTGTAATGTTGATAGGGAAAAAAAATTGGGTTATTGCGTGGCTCCTAATAAAATAGTCGTTGCCAATGCGTCACTTTACTTTTTTGAAGAACCGTGCATATCAGGTGATAAAGGAAGTGGTACGATATTTTTTTCATATTGCAATTTGAAGTGTATATTCTGTCAAAATTATGAAATATCAATAGAACATGTAGGGAAAGAAATCACAATTGAAAAACTAAGTAATATATGCCTTGATCTTCAAAGAAAAGGTGCACTAAATATTAATCTTGTTACTCCAACTTGTTATGTAAACTTTATCATAGATGCAATAAAACTTGCTAAAGAAAATGGTTTAAAACTTCCCATAATTTATAATACAAGT
>CAKONT010000085.1 GCA_934097255.1 uncultured Bacilli bacterium | reverse complement strand
GAGTAATATATGCAGTTTTACCTAATTTTAAGTCATGAGTTGCACCAAACGCATTAGATACAAAATCTGATTCTTTAGAATAAGGTAATACACTAAAATAATATTTGTTATCTTTTCCTTCTAAAGCATATATAGTTACTTTATTTGTATAATTAATTCCTACAATTTCTGTTTCTTGTATATTCATTTTAACCTCTTTTATAAATTTAATTTTTTGCATTTTGTCCTAGGAAAAGGAATAGTATCTCTTATATTATCCATTCCAGTGGTATACATAACTAGTCTCTCAAATCCAATACCAAATCCACTATGTGGTACAGTACCATATTTTCTTAATTCTAAATACCATTTATAATCTTCTAAAGTCATACCTAGATTTTTAATTTTATTTAAAAGAATTTCATAATCATCTTCTCTTTGACTTGCTCCGATAATTTCACCTATTCCTGGAACCAATAAATCGGTTGATGCAACTGTTTTTCCATCTTTGTTTTCTTTCATATAAAATGATTTTAATTCTTTTGGATAATTCATTATAAATACTGGTTTTTTAAATATAACATCTGTTAAATATCTTTCATGTTCACTTTTTAGGTCGCATCCCCAGTAAACTGGAAACTCAAAATTTTCTTTTGAATCTAAAAGAATTTTTATTGCATCAGTATATTCTAATCTTGCAAATTTTTCTTTTACAACATTGTTTAATCTATTGTATAAATCTTTATCATAATATTTTGTAAAGAATTCTATTTCATCCTTACATTCTGTTAATACCCTTTCAATAACATATTTTATAGTGCCTGTTGCAATGTCCATTATATCATTTAAATCAGCAAAAGCAACTTCAGGTTCTATTTGCCAAAATTCAGCAGCATGACGTTTAGTATTGGAATTTTCAGCTCTAAAAGTTGGTCCAAAAGTATAAACCTTTCCAAATGAAGATGCCATTGCTTCTGCCTCTAATTGTCCTGAAACTGTTAAGTTTACTTTTCTTCCAAAGAAATCATCTTGATCCAAATTTTTATTAAATTCATTTTTTGAAACTTCATTTATATCTAAAGTTGTAACTCTAAATAATTCTCCTGCTCCTTCACAATCACTAGCAGTTATAATAGGTGTATTAACATAAGTAAAGTTATTAGATTGAAAATAATCATGTGTAGCTTTGGCTAATACATTTCTTACTCTAAAAACTGCATTAAATGTATTGGTTCTTGATCTTAAATGTGGTATTTCTCTCAAAAATTCTTTACTAGTTTTCTTTTTTTGTATTGGATAATCTTGTGGACACTTTCCTAATACACTAATTTCGTTTAAATTCATTTCAACATTTTGATTATGATTTAAAGAACTTACTATATCTCCTTTAACACATACTGAACTTCCTAAAGATAATTGCAAAATTTTTTCTGCATTTTTTTTATCTGTTAAGTCTATAACCACTTGCAAATTTTTTAATGTTGTACCGTCGTTTATTTCTAAAAAACATACATTTTTTGAACGTCTTATTGCTTTTATCCATCCACAAACTGTAACGTCATTTGCAAATACTTTTTTATTGTTTAATATACATTTTATATCTTCGTGTTTCATTTAAAAACCTCCCTTAAATCTTAATTTATGACTTATATTATCACTCAAAATAAATTTTGTCAATGACAACTTGCTTGATAATTTACATATATATCATAAGCCTCTATATCATTGTAATTTATTTTGTTTTTTGAAGAACAAACAACTGAATTTAATAGTTTTTTTGTGTCAATTGTAATAATCTTCCCAGAAAAATAACTCATTCTTTTTCTATTTTGTATTTGTACACCTTTACATAAGGCTTTTACATATTGTTGTGAATTAATATCATGTAAGAAAAAAAGTTCAGTGATATAGTACCCATCTTCCATCATATCAAATAAGTTCGTTTTTTTATTTTTACAATTAAATTTAATTTTTTTCTTTGTTTTTTTAATCTTTAAATTATTAAATTGTTGTTTATCTATTTTTTTTATATAATTAATTTGGTAACTTAATAATTGTGCAAAAGAAAATGCATTTAATATAATTTTAGTAGTTGCAATTTTTTCTATTTTTTCATCTATTTTTAAATTAATATTATTATTTATTTGTTTTATTTGATCTTTCAAGTATTTTAAATTAATTATTTTAGTTTTATAGTTGAATTGTTGACTATTTTTTTTAATATCGTTATATCCACATATTTTAATTTCAAAAAAATTTGAGATATTTGTTTTACAACTTTTATATTTTTTGTCTAACACAAAATTATAGGAAATCGAAATATCAAATTTGTTATTTTGATTTTTTGTATATTTATTGATAAAATTAATGTAAAAAAATAATATCGTTCTTATTATATAATCTTTTATTATGTTATTTTTGCAAAACATATTACAATCAAGTTCATATCTACTAGTCTTATTTAATACAAGAATTTTCATTTGTTTGCTTTCTTGATAACTATTTATTTTATTAAATGCACTAGTAATTGTATAAATATCATTTTTAACAAAGTTAATTTCATTTGAATCGTTGATAATTTCTTGATCTAATTTTCTTATTAGCTTCTTTTCATTTATCATTTTTTACCACCAGCATTTTTTTAATCATAACTAAAGGCCCACCAACTGTCGTATTTATAAATCCGCCTTTGCTTCCACAATAGCCTGGAATAAATTCTATTTCATTTCCAATCATTTCCGTGTTATTCAGTAAATCTAAAGTATTTCCAATTATGCTAATATTATCAATAACTTTTGTATAATCTATTTTCCCATTTTTTATTATATATGCTTCAATAACATTAAAACTAAAATTTCCAGAAATAGTATCAACTACTCCACCAACAATATTTTTTATATATATGGCTGATTTCAATTTTTTTATAATTTCATTACTTACATCTTTACCCTTTTCAATATAAGTGTTACTCATTCTGCTTGATATCGGAAAATAATAATTTTCTCTTCTTGCAGAGCCGTTACATTTTCTAAAATCCATAACTTCATCTAAACTTTCGGTAAGATAATTCTTTATAATTCCATTATCTATAAGGATTTTTTTGTTAGCTCTATTTCCCTCATCATCAACCATATAAGACCCGAATAATTCGGATAATTCAGGATTATCTACTAATGTGATTTTTTGATTTTTAACTTGTCTTAAATTATTAAATACACTTTTTTTTAGATTAATTTCTCTAGATTCTAATGCATGTCCACATGCTTCATGAAAAATCATTCCGCTTATTCCTTTTTCAATAATAATATTTGATATTGTTGCATCATTAATATTTACATCTGTGATTTTAATAAGTTTATCATATAGTTCATCTAAAATTTCTTTATAGTTTACTTTGCATAACTTATTTATATTAATCGTGCTTGCTTTTGTACAATAATTATATCTAGTTTTGTTATTTTCAACAATTTTAACAATTAAATCAATTTTATATAAATAATCAAATTTTTTTAAATACTTACCATTAGAATTAGCAATTAAAATTTCATCTTTTTCACTAATTAGTGTTATTTTTGCTTTTAATTTTTTATTATCTTTTTCTTTAATGAAATCATTGATACTATTTTTTAAATTATCAATATTAAATTTTTCTAATTCATTATTTTTTCCATATATTAATAATTTATTTAAAGTAATATGATTATTTGATATTTTATTTTTTTTGTGAAAAAATTTTTTTACCTTCTTTTTTAATAATTTAATATTTGCACCACTCGATGAGATATGATAAGATACTTTATCTATAAAAAAGTTTAAACTGATTCCTTCTTCTACTAGCATTTCTTTTTTGTCATTTGAAGTTTCTAATGCATCATTTATATCAATATCACTATCAATTCCATTTTTATTTTTTTGTTCAATATTTTCTTCTATACTATTTAATTTTTCAATCAAATTGCTATCATTTACTTTTCTTCTATTTATCAAATTTTTCAAACCATCAGAATCTTTTGTGTATACTTTTTTTCCAGTAGTTGTTAAATTTTTATTCATAAGTTCTAATAATTGTTCTTGATCTATTTCTCCTAGTTCTTGTTCTTTAACTATATTTTTTCCATCTTTTTTTATACTTCTTAATAC
>CAKONT010000084.1 GCA_934097255.1 uncultured Bacilli bacterium | reverse complement strand
CCTTTATATATATCAAATCCTTCATTAAAACTATTAACAATAGCTACATTATCACAACCTAATTCTTCTAAACCCTTCTGAATATAACTTGATGCTTTATTTTTAACTAAAATTACCATATCACAAGATTCTTTTATATATTTAGCAAGAGAATAGTTAATTTCTTCTTCTAATTTGCCTCCTTCAACAATCCCTGGAGTTATTAAAACTTTATATGAGTCAAACATCTTCAAAGTATCTAAGGCATTCCTAAATCCGACTTTATTAGAGTTGTAACTATCGTTTAACACAAGCTCATCATGAAAGTATTCTAATTTCAAACGGTTCTTCTCTCCATCATACATTAAAATTCCTTTTTCAATTGAACTTTTTTTAACATTAAAAACCTTTGCCATAGCTATTGCACACAAAATATTATAAATATTATGCCATCCTAAAATTTTAGTCACAATAGAATAATTTTCATCTCGACTAATCACTTCAAACTTTAGTCCTTCGCGATTATAGGCAATATTTTGTGCCTTAAAATCGGCGTTTTCGTTTATTGCCACAGTTATTTTATTTTTATATTTTTCTGATTCTTTTTTTATATTTTCATCATCTATATTTAACACTACTTTTTTAGTACTACTTGCTAAAAGCATTTTCTCATTAATTATGTTATCTAAACTTTTAAAAGTTTCTAAATGCTGTTCTCCTATCGCAGTAACAATACCATAATCAGGTTTTACCAAATCAATCAAACGTTTTATATCATTTTTTTCACTAGCACCAAATTCAAAAATTGCTACCTCTGTATTTTTACTCATATTTTCATTAACACTTAAACAAATACCATTTAAAGTATTATAAGACTTTTCAGTTCTAAATGTTATAAACTCTTCTTTTAAAATACTATATAAAATTGCTTTTGTTGAAGTTTTTCCATAACTACCAGTAACTGCAATCTTTTTACAACCAATATGCTTTAGTTTTTTCTGACACTTAACTTTATAAAACAAATATATTCCTTTTTCTATTGGTAACATTAAACAAGAAGATATAAAAACCAAAATGTTTTCAAATAAAATCAAAATAATAATAGCAGATAATAACTCTTTAAGATTAAATTTCACTAATATCAAAGTCGCTAAAAGACTATTCACTATTAAAATCCCAATATATAATCTTATTATTCTTGTTGTGAACTTTAATTTAACAATCTTTTTTTCTCTTTTTTTCAAAACTAAAAATAGAGCACCTATCAAGACAAACAATATCATTCCATATATTTTATCACTTATAAATATTAATGGAATCATTACTAAAAACAAATAGTTTTTATTTTTAAATTTATTAAATCTGTAATAATCCTTAAATATTTTTTTATAACCAGACAAATGATAATGAGCTTGTTGGTAGATTTGTAAAATATCATTAGTTATTCTTACTAAAACTAAAACACCCATCACAATTGATAAATATTCTAATATATTTCTTAATATTTCCATACATTTCCTTTCAAATTATCTATATTATAACAGACATTTTATTTATCGCCAATAAAATTCAAAAGAATAGATAAAAACTTTTCTTTTTCATCTATGTAACTAAAATGCCACAAGATTTTAAATTATTAAAAAATAAATTTCTTTTATATTAAATATTATGTAATTCGTTATTACTTATGATTAAAATATATTAAAATATGTTATTCATCAATCAATTTGATAGCATCTTTAACTATTCATCAGCATTTTCAATTATGTATCTTTTATATTGTGATGTATACCATTTTTTATATAATCCATTTTTATTAAACAATTCATTATGATTCCCAATTTCACACACCTTGCCATTATCTAAAATTATTATTTTATCAGCTTCCTTAGAATTAGCTATCATATGAGAAACTGTCAATGAACTTACTTCACCTTTTTCATTATAGATATTTCTAAATATCTTATCTTCTGTATAAATATCCAATGATGCTGATGGTTCATCCAAAATATAGTATTTATTGTTAGTAAAATATGTTCTTGCCAAAGAAGTCAGTTGCCATTGTCCACCAGACATTTCGATTCCATCATCATAATATATACCAATAACTGTATCAATTCCTTTTTCCCATGTAGAAACTAAATCAAATATTCCGCTTTTCAAACAAGATTGTTTTATTAATTCATCATTGTTTATTTCATTAAAATTTGATAAGGCTATAATTTCTCGAAAAGGAAGAGAATAGTTTATATAGTTTTGAAATAAAACAGCAAATTTTTTTCTAATAGTAGAGAAGTCGTAATCATAAATATTTTTATCATTTAATAAAATACTACCTCTTTCTATTTTATAAAAACACAACAATAATTTTATAATTGTTGACTTACCTGATCCATTGCTTCCTAACAAGGCAACTTTCTCTCCTGGTTCAATAGTAAATGAACAATCTTTCAAAACATAATAATTGGTATTTGGATATTTAAACCATACATTTTTAAATTCAATTTTGGGAATTGATTTATCTTGCTTTAAACAACCTTTTTTTTCATACAAAATATTTTCATTAAAAAAATCATTTACAATAGAAACGTTATTAACATCATATAAAAAATTATTAAAATCAGAAAATATCAAATTTAAATTATCTTGAAAGTTAGTAATAATTCCCAAATAATACGATATTAAAGCAATTGTGATAGTTCCAATTTTGTACTGTTGTACAAAGACAATTAAAGAAAAAATATAGATCAATATTCCGAAAAATCTAACCAAATCAGAACTTCGGCTCTCTTTATTTTTAAAATGAAATTGCTTATTACTTAACTCGCTTTCTAGCGCTTCTATCTTTTCATAAAAAAAATCTTTATTATTAAACATTCTGGTTTCATAATTTGTAATTTTATTTTCTATAATTCCTTTATAATATAATATTTTTTTCGAAATTTTTTGAACGTTATTTGTGTGTTCATTCTTCTTCTTAACCATATAATTACTTAAAAAAATTAATATTGGTAATACTGAAATAGCAATAATAAATATACCTATATTTATCTTAATTAACACTAACATTAGCATGATTGAAGATATAAAATCACTTATTAAACTCAAAGTATTCCATCCAATATCAGCAAAGTCATCATACTTACTTCTAATAAATTTCATTTTATCATTTAATGAACATTCTTCATAATATCTTTGATCAATGTTCCTCATTTTTTTTATAATATTTTTTTCTAAAAAAAACATCATATTCTCATTATATCTATCATTGATATAAATGTCGACTGGATTTAATACTTTTTTAAAAGAATATGCAAATATCAATAACAAAGACAAAATCACAATTTCTTTGTAAACCACATTGTTAACTTCAAATTGCGAAATTATATTACTTAAAACCTTAGAATAAAATATCCCACTAAACGTAAATAACAAAGATATTACAATTTTAAGTATACAAAAAAAGGGACTTGCTAAAAAAGAAATTTTAACAGATTTCAATAATTCAATTATTTTTTTCTTCATTTGACCCTCCATCAAATTTTTTCATTTGAAAATTGTAAAAATTATAATATTCACCCTTACGAGACATCAACTCACTATGTGTGCCTTCTTCATAAATTTTTCCATCTTTAAGCAAAAGTATTTTTGAAGACATCTTCCCCACAAAAATTCTATGAGATATTAAAAAGACTGTATGCTCATTGGATAGTTCTGAGTATTTTTTAAACAATCGATCCTCAGCTTCAACATCTAAAGAAGCTGATGGTTCATCTAAAATAATGATATCTGATTTCTTAAAGTTCATTCTTGCTAGTGCTAATTTTTGCCATTCTCCTCCTGATAATTCTCTCCCATTATCATCAAATTTTTTAGAAATTTTAGTTTCTAAATCTCTGTTAGAAAAAGCATCTAATAAATCAGCATCTTTAATAGTTTTTAATATATCTTCATCATTATTAATATTTTTCAAATCACTTATGGCGATACTTTCTCTTAGTGACAACGAATACTTCCCAAAGTTTTGAAATAATGTCCCGATTTTTTCTCTTACAGAAGATAAATTATATTTCTCCAATTCTATTCCATTAATTTTTACACTGCCAGATAATGGTTTATATAGTCCTAAAATTAATTTTACAACCGTACTTTTACCAGAACCATTTGTTCCAAGTAGACAAACTGTATCTCCTCTGTTGACTTTAAAACTAACACCATTAAGGACTAGTTGACTAGAGTTAGGATATTTAAAATATACATCATTTAATTCTAAAGTTTTGAAATCTTTCAAACAAATCCCTTCACTTGTATTATAATTTTCACCTTGATTAATAAA
>CAKONT010000083.1 GCA_934097255.1 uncultured Bacilli bacterium | reverse complement strand
CCTTTCATTAGAAAGGAGGTGTATTATTAGTGAATTATATGTATAACAACATGCTTTTAAGTACTTATTGTAAAGAAAATAAAATTGATTATAATTATATAAAAGAAAAACTTTCTTCTTTTTCTTTAAGATTTGAACACAAACTACCACTTGATGTTCAAATCTCACTTGCAATAGAAATGTATAAAAAAAGACGAAAAAAATATAAATATAGAAACATTAAATATAAAAATACAATATTATTTGATTATTGTAAAAAAAATAATATAGATTATAAAAAAATTGCCAAAAGAATATATTATAGCAATAAAAATAATACGTATAACGATTTAGATATTGAACAAAAAATTGATATATTTATTTTGAAGTTTCAAGAAAAAAAATTAATAGATAATTTAAAAATAGTATTTAAAGAGTTATCTTTTGAAACTAGCTTAAAGTCTTATAAAGGAATTTGTTATAGCCTAAATTTGGATTATAATAAATTAAATAGAAGAAAGAATAAAAACATAAAAGATTTAATATTTTTTAGTTATTTTTGTGGTGATAAATATTCGCCAAATGGAAAATATATTAGTAATCAAAAATATGATCAAATAATAACAAAACAAGATATAAATATTAATGACTGTGTTGCTCTTTATAAAACTAATAAAAATGCTTATCTAAAAATAATATTAGAGCATCAAAAATATTATTTAATTGGATTAGTTTTAAGAGTAATAAGAGAACATAATTTTTATGTAAAAGTATGGCATTATGAAGATTTGTTTTCAGAAGCTAAAAAAATATTTATATCTTGTTTAAATAATATAGTTTTATTTGAGACAGGAAGAATAATTAGATATATAGAAAAAGTAGTAACGAAAAGAATACTTACATATTTAATAAATAATTATTCGTATAACCATTATTTATTAAATGAAAATTATAAAATAAAGAAAGAAGTGAAAGAAAAATGGATATATTAGAAAAAGAAGATTACGGTTTTTTAGATCATGAATATTATGATTATTATAATAATGATCCTTTATATGTTATCATGATAAATGAACAATTTAAAATTCTTCGTGAGTCATTTTATGAATTAGAAATAGATGATCGAAATATTTTAGATTATTTTATTTTACAAAATAATAAATATAGATTTGAATTTGATTTGGATTTATATATAAAAAAGTTAAGAAATATGTATCTAAAAAACTATGATAATTATGATTAGTATAAAAGCATAGTGGTAAAACTACTTATGCTTTTTTAATTTTAAGTATTGTTTATAAAAAAGTATTAATAAAATAAAAATTTAATTTTGGAAGCTTTATGTTTAACGCTATACGTGCTATAATCTATACAAGACAAGGTGATGATTTTTTATGAATCCAATTTTTTTAGATTTAGGTTTTATTAAGATATATTGGTATTCTATTATGTTATTAGTAGCTTTTTTATTGGGATCTTATTTAATTTATAGGTCCTTAAAACATGAAAAATTAAGCGAAGATAAAATAGTTGATATGCTTTTTTACACAATTATTTGTGGTCTTATCGGTGCTAGGATTTATTATGTTTTATTTAATCTATCATATTACGCTAAATATCCTTTTGAAATATTTGAAGTATGGAATGGCGGATTAGCTATTCACGGTGGAATAATTGGAGGATTAATATACTTATATTTATTTTCAAAAAAGAATAATATAAATATATTAAAGTTAACTGATATATTTTGTGTTAGTTTAATTATTGGTCAGGCAATTGGTAGATGGGGTAATTTTTTTAATGGTGAGGCTCATGGTTATATTACGACATATAATTATTTAAAAAAAATTGGAATACCAAACTTTATAATAAATGGTATGTATATTAACAAAAACTATTATTTGCCAACATTTTATTTTGAATTTATTTGGGATTTACTTGGATTTATAGTTCTTCTTGTTGTAAAAAAATACTATAAAAAAATAAAAGTTGGTAATTTGACAGGAATATATTTATTATGGTATTCATTTGGTAGATTTTTTATTGAAGCACTTCGCACAGATAGTTTAATGCTTGGAAGTGTTAGAGTAGCACAACTAATATCAGTTTTCTTATTTATAATTGGAATAATAATTCTTTTTTATAAAAGAAAAGATAGTAGAGTTAGTAGATTAAAGAAAATGGAGGAGAAAAATGGAAAAAGTTTATGATTCAGTAATTATTGGTGCAGGTCCTGCTGGAATTACGGCGGCAATATATTTAAAAAGAGCAAACAAAGATATTTTATTAATTGAAAAAGCAACTCCCGGTGGACAAATAACAAAATCATCGACAGTAGAAAATTATCCAGGTTTTGTACAAATATCTGGCCCAGATTTAGCAAGTAAATTTTATGAACAGATAACTAATTTAGATGTAAGCTATAAAATGGGTGAAGTAGAAAGCATTAAAAAAAATGAAACTTTTGAAGTATTATTAAAAGATGAAGTTATAAAATCTAAAAGTATTATTTTAGCTGTTGGAAAAGAGCCTAAAAATTTAAAAGCTAAAAATAGTAAAAATCTTGTTGGAAGTGGTATTAGTTTCTGTTCTTTATGTGATGGCTCTTTATATAAAAAAGAAGATGTTGCCATAGTAGGTGGTGGAAATAGTGCCTTAGAAGAAGCTTTGTACCTTGCAAGTATATGTAAAAGTGTTACCATTTTAAATAGAAGTGATGCTTTAAGAGGCGATAGTGTTCTAATAAATAAAGTAAATGAAAAAGAAAATATTAATGTTTTATTTGAGACAAGTGTCAAAGAATTTGTTGGCAATAATAATAAATTAGATTATTTATTGATAGAAAAAAATGGTAAAGAAGAAAAATTAGATGTCGAAGCTTGTTTTATTTTTATAGGGTATAAACCAGCGACAGATTTTTTAAGCGAATTAGATATATTAGATAGTACAGGTTATATTGAGGTTGATAAAAACTTAGAAACTAAAATAAAAGGTATTTATGCGTGCGGTGATTGTGTTAAAAAAAGTGCTTATCAAATTGTTACAGCAACAAGTGATGGTGCAATTGCTGCGGTAAATTGTATAAAGGGGCAAGAAAAATGATAAAATTAAACAATCGTGGTTGGGGAATGATGGCCTTTTTACTGATAGTATTAGTTTTAATGATTTTTTTTCTAATAGCAGTTTCAAGATTAAACGTAATTGAAAGCGTATAATAGAAATAATTATTTAATTTTGACATATTGGCGATTATTGTGTACTGAATATTAGTCAATGATGTGAAACGCAAAAATATATAGAATAACTTAGTAAATAACTGAGTTGTTTTTTAATGACTTTAATTAATTTGTTTCTCATTTCTAAAGGCGTAAAAAAAATTAATATTTGAATAGAAATATTATTAGCTAAACGATAATTGTCCATTGAATGAATAACTTTAACTTTTTCTTGATTATAAGTAAATTCTATACCTTTATCGGTTTTAATTTATAATAATCAATAATGCAAGTATACTGATAAAATTTTATATCATTTGGCAGTTTTACATTCATTAGGAACATATTTAACATTTATTGTATTACAATATTAAAAAGTATTTTGATATATTGTAAAAAAAAGATTTGCAATGTATAATAAACCAAAGGAGAAGTTTATGGAGAATATTAAAAAGCATTTTTGTGTTGCAGTTTTTGTTTATGATAAGCAAAGCAGGAGATTTTTACTTGTTCATCACAAGAAAATGGGAACTTGGGTGCAACCAGGTGGTCACGTAGAAATAGATGAATCACCGGAGGAAGCCGCAATAAGAGAAGTGTATGAAGAGACGGGATTAAAAATTAAGCTTTTAGGAGAAAGAAAGCCTAGAGATTGTGACTATATTTTACCATTAGCTATTCAAAAGAATATAGTTGAAAAAAATCATATACATATGGATTTTGTTTATGCTGCATATGTGGATGGTGAGAGCAAATTGACTTTAAATAAAAATGAATCAACAGGAATTGAATGGTTTACATTAAAAGAAATAAAAGATCCGTCTTTTAATACATTTCCTGATATTATTGAATGGGCAGAATTTATTGATTGTAATTATTAGAAGGATATAAATTGAAAGCGTATAATAGAAAAGTGTTTACAAAACATTAACTTTAGTATATAATCTAATACATAGTTTAAAAAGCAAAGAAAAAGAGGAGTAAATTACCTATATTTAAAGAGAGTTAGTGGTTGGTGAAAACTAATAATAGAAGTAATTGAAGGTTGCTTTGGAGCTCAATAATATTTGCGAGTAATATGCGTTAAATATAATAGAAAAAAATAAGGTGGTACCGTGTAATTATTTAAAATATTTGCACCCTTTGGTATCATCTTTTTATTTAAAAAAAGAGG
>CAKONT010000082.1 GCA_934097255.1 uncultured Bacilli bacterium | reverse complement strand
CATTTAAACTTACTATATTTTTACCAATATATTCACTAAGACTATTTCTAAAAAATATTAAAAATTCTCTTATATCAATATCTTTAGACATATACATCTCATTTAAAATTTTATTTTCTTTAACAAACTCATCAAAAT
Organism: uncultured Bacilli bacterium; assembly: GCA_934097255.1. The sequence continues at coordinate 4,287 of CAKONT010000082.1, read as the reverse complement.
ATGTATCAACTAAAAAAAGCATAATTCCAATGTTAAAATTAAATCTATTTTTTTGATACAAACTATCATCATCTATATTAGAAAAACAATATTCATCAGCATCTATAACACTAATTTTATCATTACCATACATTGTATTATATAAACAATCAAAAGTTAATATTTTGTAATCACTAATTTTTTTTATATCAAAATACGCAAGAGAAATAGCATTATAAAATAAATCTAAATTAACTTTTAAAGGATTTATTTTATCAATCGTATCACCATTTGCAAAAGACATTGTATAACCAATTATTTTATCGTTTAAATAAACAACATCATCAGCAAAAATATATGTGTCATTCTTACAATCTTTAAACTTTAAAATATCACTTTCAAGAATATCAAAAAAATATTCACTATCTTCATCAAAAATATCATGAAATATTTTAATTACTTTTTTACTCTTAAAATCATAATATGTTTCACCCTGTGATCCACATCCAAGATATTTTAAACACTTTAAATAATTATTAAGATCTTTCTTATTATTTATTACCATAGTCCCTCCAAAAAAGTACTGCGTATTATACAACAAATACATATAAAAGTCAAATAATAGCATATAGTAATAAAAAATAAAGTTAAACAATTGTTTAACTTTATTTTTATAAAAGATAAATTGTTTTTATTCAATTGTAATTACAAAATCATCTTTTAAGTTTTTACAAATACTATTGATATTTCTTTTAAATATTATCATATCAATAATATCAGCTAAGGAATATATAAATAGTAAAACTCCCATAAATGATACAAATGTTATCGTACTATTTAATGGACTAATAATAAATGTTATTCCACATAAAATAGATAATATTGCCATTAAAAATGACATAATCCATATAAATGTATCACTATTTTTTAATAATGAAGTTATTTTAAACTTTAATATTCCACTTGTAATAAACCATATTCCCATAAATATTGGAATTAAAATAGCAAGAGTATTAGGATACATAAGAAGTATTACCCCAAGTAATAAAAGAATAATTCCAAGAAGAGAAAAATCAAATACAATCCATAAATTTTTAAATCTATAATCTTCTATAACAAGAAATATTCCAAATAAGATTAAAATTATTGATAATGTATAAGATAATATATTAAGTGTTACAGTTGGATAGATAAAAACTACTACTCCTAGTATCATTAACATTACTGAAATTGCAATTGAAAAGTTCATGTACTTATTTAATTTTTTTAACATAAATTCCTCCTATTATATATTTATTATAGCATTAAATATTTTATTTTTATACATTATTTATTCAAATAAATTTTTTATTTTAGTCCATAAAGACGTATCTTTTATTTCTTTTTCTTCTTGTTTTTTTATTTCTTCTTTTTCTTTTCCATCAAGAACTAAAATAAACTTTGTTTTTGAATCATTTTCTTTTGTTCCTGCAAATGAAGAATAACTATTACTTAATTGAATTAAATTTTTTGTTTTATACGTCATATTTTTAAGATCTGTATTAACAAAACTTGACAACTTACCTATTCCTTCAGTGTTAAATTTACTTATTCCACTTTCTAGATTATTTATTCCATCATCTAAGTTACTAACGCCATTATATAAAGTATTAAGTGATGATGATATTTTACTAATTGATTCATCTTTTACTTTATTGGCAACAAGAATTGCAGTGTTATAGGAAACATCTTCTGATACTTTTAAAGCTGTTTCATAAGATACATTTTTAGAAACATTTTTTGTTACTTGTTCGGCAATGTAATATGTTGTATTGTTTGCAAGATTTGACATTTCATTTGACAATATACTTTCTATTAACAATAAATTATTATCTTCATTAACTATTGCACAACTTTCTAAGTTATTATTTTTTCTACAATTTAAATAATCTTCATAAGTAACACTACTATCTTTTTTTTCTAGGTATTCTTTCATAAAACTAAATATGCTTTCATTTACATATAAAAATACCGTATTATCTTCACTTGATGAAAGACTTTCTTTTACAGTTTGCCAAGTATTTTCAGCGAGTAATTCTTGATTTTCTTTAGAATAATTACTTTCTACTTGAGCTTTAGTTAATTCTTTTATCATATTTAATTGTTCATCATCTATTGTATCTTCCTTATCTATAAAAGAAGATATAGAAGATGATAAACTATCTTTTAAAGTATTAGATCCTTCTTTTAATTTAGTTGCTCCTTCATTTATTTTGTTCATATTATCTTGAAGAGTATCTACATTTTTATATATACTATCTAATTCATTAAAGATATCTAAATCATCTACTTCAATTAATTTAGGAGTTATAACAGAATAAATAGTTGGTAAAGAAAAATTTTCAGTATCAAAATTTATAGTTATTGTATCCATACCATTTAAATTTTCTAGTCCTAAACTTTCATACAAGCCTGGTAATGCAAGTCCTATTATAATATCACAACTACCACTATTATTTGTAACAATTTTACCGTTTGTAACTGCAATATTCGTATTATTTTTTGTATCAATTATTGTCCCTGTTGTTACAACAAATGGTGTATAAATAGAACCATGTTTATTGTTATTAATATACTTTAAAGAAATTGTAACATTTCCTTTTTTACCAAGCATTTCAGAAAGGTCAAAGTCTTCTCCATCTAATTTATAACTTATCAAAACTTTTACTGGTAAATCTTTATTTATCGTCCCCTGATATAAAATATCTTTTCCTAAAGCATTCCATTTTAAATTTTTATTTTCTTCTTCAAAAGTACTGTCACCATTTAAATTTAAAATATTTTCTAACTCTGAATAATCATTTATAGTATCTTCCTTATTACTATTTATTAATTGTTCATTAACAATAGTATTTTTTATACTTCCATCAGTATTTAACTTAGAATATACAGTTTCATTTTTAGACATAGCAAGTGTACATACAGGATTAAAAATTAAAAGATTAATTATTAAAATCATTGACAATTTTTTTTGTAACTTCTTTTTCATAAAGTCCTCCTTCTTATTTAAAGTCGTTTTTAATATTAATTTATCAAATATTAGAAGTGTCGATGGTAAAATAGTTATAACAACTATCATACTAATAAGTGCTCCTCTTGAAATTAACGTACAAAGTGAACCTATCATTTCTATTTTAGAGTATAAACCAACTCCAAATGTCGATGAAAAAAAGCACATTCCACTAACTAATATTGACAAACCACAATAGTTTAAACTATCTTCCATTGCCTCTTTTTTTTCTTTACCACTTCTTCTTTTATTCAAGTATGTTGTTGTAAGTAATATTGCATAATCAATAGTTGCTCCTAATTGAATTGTTCCCAAAACTATGGGTGCAATAAATGGTAGTGAATCATTTCTAAAATATGAAACACCCATATTTAAAAAGATCGCAAATTCTATTACAAAGATAAGCAAAAATGGCAAACTAATGGACCTAAGTGCAAAAAATAAAACAACAAATATACAAATAATAGACAAAGTATTGACATTATTAAAATCTGTATTTGAGATTTGTACTAAATCTTTCATAAGTGGTCCTTCACCCGCTACTATGGCCTTTTTATCATATTTTTTTACTATTTTATTCATTAAATCTATTTGATTATTTAACTTTTCTGTTGCAATATCATAACTTGAATTGACTAAAATCATTTGATAATTATCATTTGAAAATATACTTGTAAACTTTTGAGGTAACATATCTTCTACTAACCCCATCTTTTTTAGTTTTGCAAAAGATAAAACAAAATCAATTCCATCAAGTTTTTCAATTTCCTCTATCATACTTATTACATCATCATTTTTAATATTTTTATTTATTAAAATAATCTCAGGACTTACAATATTATACTTTTCTTTTAATACTTTATTTGTCTTTACACTTTCTAAAGTTTCTGGAAGTGAAGAATCAAGTTTGTAATAAATATCAACTTTTTTTTGAGCTAAATATGTCGGAACAAAAAGTAAAAGAAAAATAGCAAAAATAGAAACATGGTTTTTTATAATAAATTTATTTATTTTCTCAAATTTTAATGTTATTTTTTTATGTTTTGTTTTTTCAATTAAGTTATCAAAATATAGAATTAGACTAGGAAATAATGTCAAAACAGTAATAACACCTAATAAAACACCTTTTGCCATTACAATACCTAAATCTTTTCCTAAAGTAAGTTTCATCGAACATAAAGCAATAAATCCGACTATTGTCGTAAGAGCACTACCGGTAACAGATATAAATGTTTCTTTTATAGCATCTACCATTGCTT
>CAKONT010000081.1 GCA_934097255.1 uncultured Bacilli bacterium | reverse complement strand
AACTATAACTTCCATAATCATCAAAAATATCGTCTGTATATATTTGCATATTTGAATAACCATTTTTAGTTTTGATAAATAAACGTAAATAATCTTTATCGTTTGTATTATTTTTTTGTTTATCATAAAGTGGCAAATAACTAATATATTCCTTCAACTGTTTTGGTGGATTTTTCTTTATTTCACTTAAACTATAATTTGATATATAGGCATATTCAATACCTAATTTATCAATAAGATCACTACACTTATCACTACTTACTTCACCTAATTTTGTTATTTCATTATTTTCTAATAAACACGTTCTAAGATAAAAGTTTTTATATACGCTATCTATGTTATTATAACTTAATCTTTCTTCGTATGATCCTAAAGTCGGATAATAATTAACATAAACAGATGTAAATAAAACTAAAATAGCTATTGATGTTACAAGAAGTTCCATCATCATAAAACCCTTATTATTTTTAAATTTATTATTCAAATAAATCATCCCCTAAATCTCTTTTTTCTTTATGTATTTAGTTTTTTATCACTTGATTATATCTAAAAATTATTATATAATATTTTTTAGATAAAAGCTAGAATAAAAATGATAAAAAGAGGGATATATATGAATGATTTACGAAAATTTAATTTTCAAACAACACCAATCGTTGACGTAGTTAACTACATAATAATAGATGCTGTTAATCAAAATGCAAGTGATATTCACTTTGACCCTGCTGAAAATTATATGAAAATTAGAATTAGAGTCGATGGTGATTTAAGAGATTATGCCATTATCGACAATAAATATAAAAGAAATTTAACAACGAGAGTTAAACTTTTATCAGGTATGAATATAACTGAATCAAGACTACCACAAGATGGCGCCATTAAAAGTAGAATAAAAGGAAAAGATTTAGACCTTCGTGTGGCATCGCTTCCGACAAAATTTGGTGAAAAAATAGTTATTCGTATTCTTGATTACTCAATGAGTTTTGAAGGATTAGAAACTTTAGGGTTTACTAAAGAAAACTATGAAATTATTTTAAAAATGCTTGCTAATCCAAATGGAATTATTCTTGTAACTGGAGCAACAGGTAGTGGTAAATCAACGACAGTTTACTCTATGATTCAAAGATTAAACAAAGAAGAAACAAACATTATTACTGTTGAGGACCCAGTTGAAATGAATATTGAAGGAATCAATCAGGTTCAAGTAAATAGTGATATTGGGCTTGATTTTGCTACTGTTTTAAGATCAATCCTAAGAGAAGATCCAAATATTATTTTAATTGGAGAAATTCGTGATAGTGAAACAGCGCAAATAGCTATTAGAGCATCAATTACTGGACACTTAGTATTATCAACACTACATACAAATAATTCCATAACAACAATTGAAAGACTTGTCGATATGAATGTTGAAAGATATTTATTATCATCTTCTTTAAAAGGAATTATTTCACAAACACTTGCTAAAAGATTATGTCCTAAATGTAAAAAGTTAAGAAAAACAACTGATGCTGAAAAAAGAATATTTAAGAAAGCTTTAAATTTAGATGTCGATGAAATATATGAACCTGGAAAATGTGATAATTGTAGAAATGGATATCGTGGCAGAATTGCATTACAAGAGGTTTTATATATCAACGATGACATAAGAAATGCCATTAATAATCAGGTAAAAAGAGAAGAATTACATAAAATGATTTATACAAGTGATGTTAAAACCCTTCTTCAAGATGGACTTTTAAAAGTTGCAAATGGAATAACAACAATTGAAGAAGTATTTAAGCTTGTCGATGCAGCAGATGATGAAAGTAATATTTTAGGAAGAGATATTCAAGAAGTAATAACAAATAGTATTCATAAAAAACAAAGTGAGTTAAAAAATGAAGAAAATTTATTAAAAGAAAACAATAATAGTTATAATAGTGATGATAATAAAATAGATACTAACGAAATAGTAGAACAAAATACAGAAGAAAAAATAAAAGAAAATGAACTTTTCAATGAATTTAAAGAAATAGAAAAAAATAATACTTATAGTAGTATAGAAAATAGTAGCGTGGAAAAAGAAAATTCTAACAATAATAACAACGAATTACAAAAAATAGAAGTCGAAACACCAAACTTTAATAAATATAGTTCATATTTAGATGAGTTTGAAAGTGATCAACAAATTGATGAAGAAAAGGAAATAATTAATGAAGATGAAATATCTAATAAAAAGCAATTTATTCCCCCAACACCACAAATGGTTGATAATACTTCAGTTAATTTTGATGACAATAAAAAATCAGATAGTTACACTGATGATTTAATAAATTTAATAAATCAAGGGTTCTTTGAATAAAAGAACCCTTTTTTATAACTTCATTGGATTAAAATCAATGTCTAATGAAACAGTTTTATTATTAAAATAATGATTTTGTAAAAACATTATTTTTTCTAAAATATCTTTCTCTTTTTTATATTTTATAATAATTTGAAAACGATATTTATTATTTAGTTTAAAAATATTACATACACTTGGTCCTAAAATTATTTCTTCTTTTAAATTATTTCTTAAATAATCAGATATTTTTTTGGAAGAAATACTAGCTTTTTCGTAATCTTTTGATATTATTTTTATACTACAAATAAAATAATATGGAGGATATCCCAATTCTTTTCTTACCTTCATTTCGTGGTTATAAAACCCAATATAATCATGATTTATTGTATATTTAATTGCATAATGATCAGGATTAAAGGTTTGAATTATAACACTTCCATCAAGATTTCCTCTTCCACTTCTTCCTAAAACTTGAGTTAAAAGTTGAAATGTATTTTCACTACTTCTAAAATCTGGATAATTAAGACCGATATCAGCATTTATAACACCAACTAAAGTACAATTTGGAAAATCAAGTCCTTTGGCAATCATTTGTGTTCCAAGTAAAATATTATACTTTTGGTCGTTAAAATCGTTAATTATTTTTTCATGAGCATTTTTTGTTGTTGTAGTATCAACATCCATTCTTATTATTTTAGCATCAGGAATTAATTTTTCTAATTCTTCTTCAACTTTTTCTGTTCCAATACCAAAGTCTTTAAATTCTTCCTTGCAATTAGGACAATAGTTTTTTCTTTTAGTAGCATAACCACAATAATGACATCTTAACATATTACTTGTCTTATGATAAGTTAAACTTATATCACAATTGGGACACTTTTCAACATAACTACAATTTTTACAAGTAAGAAACGAAGAATAACCTCTCCTATTTAAAAATAATATAACTTGTTCTTTATTTTTTATTTTTTCTTTTATCGAAGATAATAAAGTATTTGAAAGATAACCATTACTATTTTTAAATTCTTTATTCATATCAACAATCAAAACTTGAGGTAACATCTTTTCATTGTATCTTTTTTTTAGTTCTAAAAGATTATATATATTTTTTTTGCTTCTAGCATAAGACTCTAAAGATGGCGTTGCAGATCCTAAAACAAGAGGACAGTTATGATATTCGCATCTTTTCTTAGCCACATCTATTGCATGGTATTTGGGATTATTTTCTTGCTTATAAGTATTTGAGTGTTCCTCATCTATTATTATTATTCCAATAGATTTAAGAGGCGCAAAAATAGCACTTCTTGCTCCTATTACAATATCTATTTTGCCCTCTTTTATTTTTCGCCACTCGTCGTATTTTTCGCCATCTGATAAACCACTATGTAAAACAGCAATACGACTAAAATATGATGTAAATCTTTTTATTATTTGCGGTGTAAGTGATATTTCTGGGACAAGAACAATAGCAGTTTTTTCTTCTGCAATAACTTTTTCAATCAATTTCATATAAATATTTGTTTTACCTGATCCTGTTACACCATGAATTAAAAATGTTTTATTACTATTTAAACTTTCTTCGACTTTTTTATAAGCTAAAAGTTGTTCCTCATTTAAATTAAAATTTATTTTATTATTTAAATCAAGATTATAACGATATCTTTCTTTTTTTACTTCAACAATTATACCTTTATTTAATAAAGTTTTTATACTACTTACCGATATTTGAGCAAGAACTTCATATTTTACTTCATCATTATTTTTTAATAAATTAACAATATTTAATTGCTTGTCATTAAATTTATAATTATCAAGTAAAATACCATCATTTAACTTATAATATTTGTCATACATAATAACCATATTAATTTTTTTCTTTGCTTTTAAAGCTTTCGGTAACATTGCTTGATATGAAGTCATTAAACTAGACATAGTTGTGTCACTTATATATTTTCCAAGAAGTAATAACTCCTCGTTTAAAACCGGATACTGATCAATTAATTTATCTACGTATTTTAAAGATAAATCCGAGTCTGTTATTTTTCTTAATTTTAAAACAAATCCTTCTAATACTTGACTTCCAAAAGGTACAACAACCCTCATACCAACTTTTATAGTTGATTTATCTTCTTCTTTTACAAGATACGAAAACGTTTTATCAAAGAAAACATGAGCAAGTTCCACTAAACATTCACATACCATAAAATCTACTCCCATAATTTTTTAGGATATTTATTCTCTTCAACTAATTTTTTAATTCCATTAACTACAAATGGCTTATCATCTTTATATGTTATAC
>CAKONT010000080.1 GCA_934097255.1 uncultured Bacilli bacterium | reverse complement strand
ATTGTTTTTATGTTTGGTGGAATATTACTTTTTGTTGGAGATAAAGTATTTGAAAAAATACATGATAAAAAAGAAATAAAAGAAAACTCTACTATGAAAAGAGTATTACTTCTTATTTTATCAATTACACTTCATAATATACCAGAAGGAATGGCAATAGGTGTTAGTTTTGGTTCAATAAAATATGGATTAAACGGCGCAAGTGTTATTTCATCACTTGTCTTAGCACTTGGAATTGGTATTCAAAACTTACCAGAAGGAGCAGCAGTTTCACTACCACTTCTAAGAGAAGGATATAGTAGAAAAAAAGCATTTTTTTATGGACAATTAAGTGGTATAGTTGAACCTATTGCATCTGTTATTGGCGCAATTTTAGTTTTAAAAATAAGATATTTATTACCATTTTTACTTTCTTTTGCCGCTGGAGCAATGATTTATGTTGTTGTCCAAGAACTAATCCCAGAAAGTCAAACTAATAAGAAAAAAGCCCTCATGGCCCTTTTCACATTAATTGGTTTTACAATTATGATGGTTCTCGATGTAGCTTTAAGTTAGCTGCATTTTTTTACTTTCCATCTCGTATAACTTTTTATATTCCTCATTTTTTTTAAGAAGTTCTTCATGACTTCCCTTATCTATTACTTTACCATCATCAATAAAATAAATAATATCTGAAGAAACAATAGTAGATAATCTATGTGCTATTATAAGAATAGTATAATTACCTTTCATATTATTTAATGATTTTTGAATTAAACTTTGTGTTTCATTATCTAAAGCACTTGTTGCTTCATCTAATAAAATTATTTTAGTATTTCTAAGAAGTGCCCTTGCAAGAGCTATTCTTTGCCTTTGTCCTCCTGATAAAACAACTCCACCCTCACCAACAATAGTATCGTATTTATTTGGTAAAGTCATAATAAAATCATGAATACAAGCTATTTTACATACCTTTTTTATTTTTCTATCACTAGCATTTTTATCTATAATTTTTAAATTATCTTTTATACTCATATTAAAAATATATGGGTTTTGCATAACAAGAGAAATATTATCTCTTATAGAATCTTCATCTAAGCTATTTATATCACAACCATCGATAAATATCATATTATCATCTACATTATACATCTTATTAATAAGAGAAAAAATAGTTGTCTTACCACTTCCACTTTTACCAACAAAACCAACTGTTTTGTTAGGCAATACTTCAAAACTAACATTTTTTAATACTTTATTTTTTCTATTATAAGAAAAATTAACATTTTTAAATTCTATCTTACCTAATAAATTATTTATATGAACATTACCATAATGTTCTTTTTTATATTTTTCTTGATCTATAAGTTCAAATACCCTTGTTGCAGAAACATTAAACTCTTCTAAAAAATCAATTATTCTTGTTACATCATTGATCAAATAAAAAGCATCATTTCTATACATATATATTATAATAAAATTTTCAAGTGTTAAATTATTAATACTAACTAAAAAACACCCCAGTACTATAAGTAAAAAGTGTAAAATACTATATAAATTATCTGCAAATATATCAAACTTGAATTTTATTTTAGAACCTTCTATTTTATTATCTATTACTTCATTTACATTATCTTCAATTAAAGAAATAGAATTTTTTTTAGAATTTAAAACTTTAATATCTCGCATACCACGAATAAATTCATTAATAACCCCAGTATTTTTTTCTTCTAATTTGTGATGTTTTTTTCTTATATTTGTTACTTTAACAATTCTTCTTTCTTGAACTATATATTTACAAATCATACTAAATACCATAAAGAAAAACATTATTTTATTTAAAGTAAATATTGTTATCAAAACACCAACACTTGATAATCCACTAAAAATACTTATATTTAAAGAATCAAATATCCTTGCTATATCCATTGTATCTTTTTTTAATCTTTCAATAAATTTACCTGAGTTATTTTTATCAAATTCTTCTATTTCAAGATTAAATATTTCTTTTAGTAGATCCATTTGAATACTTAATACTATTTTTTCATTCATTTTAGTAAATATTAAATAATTTATATTACGAAAAACACATTCACATACTTCAAAAATTAAAATAATTAATGCTATTAAAAGAAGTTCATTTAACTTTCCATCAGTTAAACAAATCATAAGTTTGGCACTTAATAAAGGTCCTAAAACACCAAGAACTGTTGTTATAAGAGTTATTATAATATTCAAAATAACTTGTTTTTTATATGGCTTTAAATATTTAAATGTTCTTTTTAAATTTTTTAAAGCTTCCTTTAAATTTAATTTTTCTAAATCTTTTTTCATTAAAATAAACCCTTAACTAATTTTAAAATGGAAGTTTCATATTACCACTTGCAATCATTTTCATCATTTTTTTAGATTGTTCAAATTGATCAAGTAATCTATTTACTTCTGTTACAGATCTTCCACTACCTTTACTAATTCTTTCTTTTCTTGATGCTTTTATTATTTTAGGGTCATGCCTTTCTTCTTTGGTCATCGATAAAATAATAGCTTCTACATGCACTAAATCTTTAGGATCTATATTAATTTTATTTAAACCCATTTTACTTGCTCCTGGTAATAATTTTAAAATATTTTCAAGTGGTCCAAGTTTTTTTATTTGTTTCATTTGATTTAAAAAATCATCTAAATCGTATTTCCCTTGTCTCATCTTTTTTAATGATTGTTCGGCTTCTTTTTCATCAATTACTTCATTTGCTTTATCTACGATTGATAAAACATCTCCCATACCAATAATACGAGATGCCATTCTATCTGGGTAAAAATAATCAAGTCCATCAAGTTTTTCACTAACACCGATAAACTTAATAGGAACATTAGTTAAATATCTAACAGATAAAGCAACACCACCCCTTGTATCACCATCAAGTTTAGTTAAAATAACGCCACTTAAATTAATCTTATCGTTAAAACCAGTAATTACATTAATAGCATCTTGACCCATCATCGCATCTATTACTAAAAGTATTTCCTCTGGATTAACAGCATTTTTAATATCAATAAGCTCATCCATTAACTCATAATCAACATGAAGTCTACCTGCTGTATCGATTAAAACATAATCAAAACCATTTTCTTTAGCGTATTTGATAGCTTTTTTTGCTATTTCAACAGGAGACTTGATATCTTCAGAATAAACCTCAATATTAAGTTCTTTACCAATTTGCTTTAATTGATCAATTGCCGCTGGTCTATAAACATCACAAGCAACAAGAAGTGGCTTTTTAGAATGCTTTTTTCGAAGAAGAAGAGCTAACTTTCCTATTGTTGTTGTTTTACCACTTCCTTGAAGTCCAACAAGCATTAAAATTGCCGGATTACCAGATAAATTAAGAGGAACTTGATCTCCTCCTAAAAGATCTACTAAAGAATCACGAATAATACCAACAAACATCTCACCTGGAGATAAACTTTTCTTAACCTTTTCTCCTAATGCCTTTTCCTTAACACTACTTGTAAACTCTTTAACAACTTTATAATTAACGTCAGCTTCTAATAAAGCTAAACGAACCTCTCTTAACATAGGATCAATATTATCCTCACTAATCTTACCATAACCCTTTATATTTTTAATTACATCTTGTAATCTATCACTTAAATTTTCAAACATATAAAATCATCCCCTAATAATTTTTTACAATAAAAATTATATCATTTAAAAAAACAAACCGCAACAAACAAAAAATAATCTTTTATTTAATAACTTTATTATACCTATACATAAAATTATTAGTACTTCCAAAAACTAAATAACCATTATAATTTAAAATATTAGTATCTTTTTTTCTTATTCTTCTTACAATTCTTTTCTTTATATTTGATAAAATCAAAAGTAATAACCTATCATTTTTAAAAATATATTTATATCCTAAAAAAGATATCCCCTGTTTTATATTATATATATTACTTTTTTTATTTTTTTCCTCGTAAATTAAAAATGTTAGTGTCTTCCTATAACACTAACAAAATCCATATAAATCTTTGCGTATTAAATTTTTAAAATAATTAAAGTCTTAACACAACTTATATATATTATTTAGGGTTTTATCCACAAGGTACAAAACTTGTCTCTCTCTTTTAAAAGTATAGGAATAACCTTTTATCAGAATGTATTTTATACATACCGCCGCTCGCATAAAGCCTTGACCGTACACAACTGGGTTAAAGTGAGAATCTGGGCGCACAGAAAGGTTGTTGTTGTTAGCATTATCATTGAAGCCGGCGGGACCAAAATAGGAAAACAAAAAAGAAGTTCCACCGCAAAATAACAGTTTTATACCTATAACAAACTATTTTTAGTACTGTTACCAAAAATTTTATCGGGTTCAAAAAGGAAACTGTTTTCCTTTTTGACCCTTATCTTTTTATTATTACCAAAAAATCCCAAGCGAAATTGAGGGCAATTTCGCTTATCATGGTTCTCCCTGTATAACAACATTTGTTATAACCTCATATGCTTGTTCTATACTTGAACCATTATTTCCAGAAGTTACCAGTGTATCAGTTTTCAAAGATATAACTGGTCTTATAGTACGTCCTGTAACAACCACTTCCTGTTGCGAATAACTATCTCGAATACTCCAAGCATTAGCTCTAACCCCTTGTGAAGCAAGTAATCCAGCAGGGCTCATTGTCCAATAAGCATTTGCAC
>CAKONT010000079.1 GCA_934097255.1 uncultured Bacilli bacterium | reverse complement strand
TGGTACATAATATCACTTTCCTTCTAATTAATTATATCACAAGAATAAATAATTATTTAAAAAAAACATATAATTTAACATGAAAAATAAATTTATTAAGTCCACTATTATTTTGATTTTGGGTGGAGGTATTACCAAACTGTTGGCTATGATTATTAAAATATTTTTAACAAGAAGTATTGGTGATGAAGGAATTGGCTTATATATGATTGTTTTGCCAACGTTTAATTTGTTTATTACTCTTTGTACTTTATCTTTATCGACGGCGATTAGTAAACTTATTGCTGAGAGAGGACGAGGTAGAAAAATAATTTTACCATTAATTCCATTTTCTTTAGTTTATAATTTAATTTTAATGATTGTGTTAATTTTACTTGCTCCAAGTATTGCTAATAAGTTATTAAATAATTCGATGGCATATTATCCTATTATGGGAATTAGTTTTACTTTGCCATTTATTTGTATTTCAAATATTTTGAAGGGATACTTTTATGGAAAAGAAAGAATGGGGCCTTATGTTATTTCTAATATTGTAGAACAAATTGTTAGACTTTTATTAATTATTTTTATTATTCCAAAATTACTAGTTTTTGGGGTTAGTAAGGCTGTTTTGGGGGTTGTACTGATTAATGTTGTCAGTGAGTTTTCTTCGATTATTTGTCTACTTTTGTTTATGCCTAAGAATAAGATTAATATTAGTGACTTTAAGAGTCAAGATGGCGTTGTAAAAGATGTATTAAATATTTCGTTATCTGCTACTGGTAGTAGACTTATTGGATCTATTTCATATTTTTTGGAACCAGTTATTTTGACTTTTGTGTTAACTATGGCAGGATACGATAATGACTTTATAGTAAGGGAATATGGTATTATAACTGGATATGTTTATCCCCTACTCTTAATTCCTTCATTTTTTACGATGGCGATATCAACTTCTTTATTGCCGGTTATTGCTAATAATTATTCTAGAGGAAATTATGTCTATACGAAGAAAAAATTAAAGCAAGCTTTAATGATATCAGTAATTATTGGAGGAGTATTTACCGGTATATTTATGATAATTCCTAGGTCATTATTAAAAATTATTTATAATACTACATTAGGAGAAAAATATATTATTGCGGTGGCGCCATTTTTCTTACTTCATTATATACAAGGACCACTTACTTCTTATTTGCAGGCAGTAGACAAATCAAAAGAGGCCATGAGTGGAACTTTGGTAGGAGCTATTATTAAAAATCTGTTATTGTTAGTTTTACCTTTTTTTATAGAAATATGGGGCTTTGTGGTGGCAAGCGTGGTAAATATTATTTATGTTTCAGTACAGCATGTTTACTATGCAAAAAAGTCACTTGGTAAGGATAAGAAAGATACTTAGACTAATTTTTAATTTATCTTGTCATATTGATGTATACTTTATTGATAAAGAAACTATTATATGTTATATTTGAATTGGTGAATATAATGAAAAAGAAAGTAAAAGAGAAAGAAAAATTATCTTTAGAAGAAAAGAAGAAACTGGGGAGTAAATTTTGCAAAAGATTTATTTTATGGATTTGCATACTAGCAATTGGGGTTGTTCGAAAAAGCTTGCAGAATGATACTTTTTATACAATCAAAATTGGTGAGTTAATACTTAATAATGGTATTGACATGATGGATCATTTTTCGTTTCATTCTGGACTTGCTTATACATATCCTCATTGGCTATACGATGTTATTATCTATATGATTTATCACTTGTTGGGAATTAAAGGAATGTATATTTCTTCCATAATATTTTTAATGGTTTTACTGTTTGTAGTGTTTAAGACAAATATTTTTGTTAGTAAGAGTAAGACAGTAGCAGCTTTTGGGACGTTTATTTGTACTTTAGCAATAAGTGGTTTTGTGACGGCAAGAGCACAACTAATTAGTTTTATATTATTTGCATTAGAGATATTCTTTATTGAGAATTTTTTAGAAAAGAAAAAGAAGAAATACTTAGGTGGGTTGTTATTAATTTCACTCATTTTATGTAATATACATGTTGCTGTATGGCCATTTTATTTTATCGTGTATCTTCCCTATTTAGCAGAATATGTAGTAGCAGTAATTAAGGCGAAAATTAAGAGGAAGAATAAATTTTTGTTATTTTTAGATAAGAAACTTGATATTCAGAAAAATGATGGGATTAAATATTTGTTTTTAACAATGATACTTAGTTTATTTACTGGCCTTATGACGCCAATTGGTGATACGCCTTATACTTATCTAATTAAGACGATGATGGGAAATTCACAAAAATATATTCAAGAACATCAAATGCTTAGTTGGATTGATAGTCCATTTACAATAATAATAGCTGGAGAAACTTTATTTTTAGCATTAATTTCTAAGATTAAATTACGTGATCTGTTTATGATATGCGGTCTTGTTTTAATGTCTGTGATGTCAATTAGACATTTATCGCTACTAGCATTAATTGGTACTATTTGTTTTTCTAGGGTTTTTGCTATGTTTTTAGAAAATTTCAATTTTGATGTCGATAGTACTTTGCTTAAATTTTTTAATAAACGAGGAGTGATTTTTGCTAGTTATGCTTTTGTTATATTGTTAGCCTCTGTAATGTTTTACCAACAAACAAAGAAAGAATATGTTAATGAAGAGTTTTATCCAATTGAGGCAACAAAATATATTAAAGAGAATATAGATGTTTCTAAGGCAAGGATATTTAATGATTACAATTTTGGTAGTTATTTACTTTTTTATGATATACCTGTTTTTATTGATTCTAGAGCAGACTTATATACAAAGCAGTTTAGTGGATTCGATTATGATATTTTTGATGATTATGAATTTATTGTAGGTAATTACCAAGAAAAATTTGATTTTTATAATATTACACATGTGTTAATTTATAAAGAAAATAATCCTCTTTATATGACTTTAAAGACTAATAGTAATTATAATACTTTGTATGAAGATGAATATTTTGTATTTTATGAGAGGCTTAATTAAAATTAGAATTACCTATTATTGGGTAATTCTAATTTTTTTGTTTTATGAGGCTGTAAGTCTATTTTAAAGTTTAGTTCTAATTCTTCTGTATCTTTTTTTATTTTAACTGTTGTGAAACTGTATAATATGTCTAATTTTTGCAATTCTTGTTCTAATACTTGTAGATTAACTATTTTGCTTCTAAATGGCCAAGCATAACTCCTTCTTTGAATATCGCTTACGACATAACTATCACCCTCTTTGTGAAAGATGATACTTCCCTTTTGCTCAATATCACTTAAGAGAGCATTTTTTATAGTTAAAATTAGGTTTTCTTCGATTGTCATTTCTTCTTCAAGATTAGCAATTGATTGCTTTATTTCTTTTAAATAAGCAATGGTTTGGTTAAATTTTTTTGACATTAATCAGTACTCCTTTTTTTATTTATAATAGCACAGAAAAAATATTTGTCAAGGTAATCTATAATTTTACTTTATAATAAAGAAAAACTTAGATAGATATCTAAGTTATATGTTTAATTATGCGTGAATATAGTATATCTGAAACTCAAATAATTTGTTAATAAATAATCTTTATAAATATAATATCATAATTTACATATTTAAAAATAATATTTATTTTAATTATATCTTTTGTAGTTCTTAATTAATTTTATCTATTGAATTTCTTTCTTAAACTTTTTCGAATTGTTTTCTTACTACTCAAATCTTTTTCCATTTTATATATATAATCATATTCTAAGTTAGTATATCGTGAATCAAAAAACTCTTTTTCTGTTATATCTAAATCGCAAGACAAGAAATAATAATCACCATCATTCTCTTTTACATAATCTTTAGGAACCTCTATTAAAATTTTTTTTGAATTAATACTAGTATATAAAAATGGATTACAATCTGATTTTCTACTATATAATGAACTTACATTTGGAACTTTATATGTTTCTATGTATTTTTTTTGTCTAATAAATAATGCTTCAAATTTTAATAAATTGTTTGTTTTATCATATGTCTTTTTAATTTTTACATCTATTGTACTATCTAATAATTCTCCTATAATTCTTTCTATTTGTGCTCTTGACAAATCAGAAAATTCAACTTTAAATGGAACACTTAAATTTTTTTTTAATTTATTAATTGTTATAGAATTTATTTCATGAATTTTTCCATTAAAGTTATAATAATAAGATTTTCTATCTCTGAAAAATAATACTGATGAAATATTATATTCGTTATTTAAATCATTACTCAAAATAACCACCCCACTAAGTGGTTAATATTATAACATATTTTTATTACTTTTTAACATATTTTTATTACTTTCCTAGATTTTTATTCCTTTTCTGTTTTTCAATATCGCTTTATTATACAAGTTATGAAGTTTATTATATAATAGCAAGATTGATTTATAAAATTGATCTTTCCAATATTCAATTATAATTTAACATGCTAGTTCTTTTGTTTCATTATTAGGAACATTATCAAAAAAATTATCTATTTTGTTTAGATATGTTTTTTCTGTTTTCGTCATTACCTAAATGCAATGAATAAACAAGTTCTGTCACAGATTTTTTTCTTTATAATGCACTAGATAATGCTTATTTTTTGTTATAGAAAAAACTAATTCATTTCTGAATTAGTCATTTATTAAAGCTCAAACTTTTCGAGCAGATTTTCTTATGGTAGCGAGAGAGGGATTTGAACCCCCGACATCACGGGTATGAAAAATAAGCC
>CAKONT010000078.1 GCA_934097255.1 uncultured Bacilli bacterium | reverse complement strand
ACAATATATTGAATATCGATGATAAAAATTATAAATATATTAAAAATAATACTAATAAAAAAATATTAACTTATGGTGAAAATAAAAGTGCTGACTTTTATTTTTATGACATAAGTGAAATAGATAATAACACTGTTTTTAAACTAAAATATAAAAATAAAATATATAAAATAAAAAGTCCTTTAAAAGGCAACTTTAATGTTTATAATCTTGTTGCAGCAATTATTGTCGTATCATTATTTGATATTCCAATAGAAGATATAATAGATAAAATAAGAGAAATAAAAGATATTAAAGGACGACTAAACTTCTTAGACTTTAACCAAGACTATAAAATAATACTTGATTATGCTCATACAATAAATGCAACCAAAGAAGTATTAGAATACATAAGAGGAATTTGTAAAAAAAATATCATAACAGTCGTCGGATGCGCAGGTAAAAGAGATAAATCAAAAAGAAGTGTAATTGGTAAAATCGTATCAGATATATCAGACTATTGTATATTTACAAGCGATGATCCAAGATATGAAAAACCAATTGACATCATAAATGAAATGATAAAAGATATCGATAAAAATAATTACGAAATAATTATAAATAGAAAAAAAGCCATAAAAGAAGCACTAAAAATGGCAAGAAAAAACGATTACGTCGTAATATTGGGTAAAGGAATGGATAACTACATGGCTTATAAAAATAAATATAAAAAATATAGCGACTACAAAGTAATAAAAAACTATTATTCTCTATAAATAATCATAGCTGAAAAACAATATATTTGCTCTTCACCATACATGCTATTACTAACTTGAAATTTGATATCAATAATATCCTTATCATCTTCTAAAAAAGAATTAACCTTTTCTTCTAAATCAGCTTCATGAGCTTCATCAATAACTTTAACCTTCATAAAACGTATCACCATAAAAAATATATAATAAAAAGAAAAAAAAATATGTCAAAAATTATACTTAGACATATTTTTTGATAGGATAAATTATTGTGTTACTACAACATATGCTGTTTCTTCACTTGACCCATTATTTCTAGATGTTACCAGTGTATCAGCTTTCAGAGAAATGACTAGGCACACAGAAAGGTAGTTGGTGTTGACAGTACCAGTGCTAGCATAATCACGACCAACATACCACGCAGTAACATCATCAAAATTAACATAGAAGCCGGCGGGACTCATTGTCTAATATCTTCTACTAGAAGAACTTGGCGTTAAATAGGTATTTAATGTGTTATTTGAGTTATAAAATTTTCCGCCCGACTTTAAATACTCATCTACTTTTACTAATCCTGCATTTAATCTTAATATTCCTTTTCCATTTCCATCTGTTTTACAATCAAAACTTGGTGTGTATGAATCATATGCTACCATCTCTGCAAATCCTGGTGTCGTTGATAATCTAAACTTTACTTTCGCTTCTTCACAGAATGGTGTTTCTTCTATATAATTTGCATAACTTGATAAATTACTACTATAAAAACTATCTACCACACTTTTAATACCACTTGATGCTTCACTATTACTATAATATATATAAGTATAATCATTGTAATTTGAATTAAAAGTATATTTAGTATTATTATTTATCCCATCACTTAGAATAAGTCTTATACTTCCATCTTCGTTTATTCTTATTATTCTCCATATAAGATTTGCAAATTTTACATAATTATTTACATTTTCTCCTTTATAATAATATGTTGTTAGATTTCCATTTCATTCCTATTATACAATCTTGATTATATACAATATTTTTTTTCCATTTTTACTTTCCACCACTAATTAATTTTTTAAAGAAATATAATCTTATTTTTTACTATTTTATTTTTATAATAAAGGAAATTATCTTCCTCTAACAATTGAACTTTTCTAGTAAAAACTAAATCACATTCAAATTTTTCTTGTATCGTTTTATCAATTTTATCTTTTTCGATGTAAGGATTTATACTTGAATCTATTTTTTAGACATTATATCCCCACTCATTATATTACAGCAAAAAGTTCCCATTTGTCATTATTATAAAAAGAAAAATTTTACTGTTTTTACATCATTGATAAACTTAATAGTCTAAAACTATTTAAGATAAAACAAAAACGGAGAGCTTTCGCTCTCTTCAGGGGACAAACTTAAATCACGTACTCTTTTATTTTTTATATTATCAAACCCTTTATTTTCAAAGGGTTTTAATTTACATAAGTTTAAATAGGTTTATTAGTTTAAAATGAAAATTTCCTATTTTGGTTGTTGAGACTAAAAAGTAAAAGAAAGAGCAGTGAAGTAAAATGTTATTTACTGCCAACACAAAAAAGTAATATATTTAATACATGTGTATGGCAAATTAATTAATATTGATAAACCAGATTATCAATACATATATTAAAAATTTTTAAATTTATTATTAATTATAAGGCTAACGATTTCTTGCAACTTTTAAAGTCAGTACTAAACAAATTAGATTCAAACTATAATAAATTTATTGTTAATATATCTAAATTCAAATACCTATTACTAATCTTGTCCAAGCATTTAAAACTTAACGAAAATGAAAAGAAAATGTTTACAAATGGAATATTATTTAATATTTATTGACTGATTTTAAAAACAAATCAATAAATGAAAGCATTAAATACAAGGCTTTTTGTATATAATTATGCTTGCTCAATAATTAAGAAAAAAGGATAACTTATGCCAATCTGGCTATTGGGTTTCTTTTTTTGTTCATTTTTGTTTTATCACATAAATCCATCTAAATAATTATATTGATTAAGCAGATTTGAATTATCTTCTACTTTTATAGTATTAATTCCCAAAGAATTAGCATAAGAAATCATATCTATGGTATTTTTAATAAAATAACTTTATATTTTTTATAGTAAAAAGTCATAATTTATAAGGAAAAAATTCATATAATAAAATCCTCGGCAATATTTTTATTATTGATTATTAAAAAACCAATCTTCTTTTGACATTATCATCAAATAAGTATTAACGATAATTCCATTTTTTTGATATGTGTTTTTTAGTTCTTTATATTCTTTAAATCCAAGGCTTTTTGCAAATGATTCTGATTTCTTATTTCCAGTGTCATAGCCAATAATTATATTAAAATATCCTAATTCAAATAAATAATCAATAACTTCTCTTACTGCTTCTTTCATATATCCTTTTCGCCAATAATTAGGATGCATATTAAATGAAAGTTCAATCGAGTTAATATCTTTGATTTCTCGATCTGCTGTTATATTTGCAATAGGAGTACCATCTTTTAAATATACATACCAATCAAACATTTTATTTTTTGCACATTCTTCGTAATACTTATTAGAATCAGCTCCGATAAAATCAACAGGAGTTTCTACTTTTTCTATAACTTCTTCTCCACCTATACCTCTACATTTAAGCATGTCATATTCATATATTTTAATACAATCTTTAGACGTTCCTTTTTTTATTATCAATCTATTTGTAGTCAATTCTTTAGTATCATATTTTTTCATTAATTCTTCATTTTCTTTATCAAGTTTTTTCATTATATTTTTCCTTTCTTCTCTATATCTTGCACAATTTGATTTTCCATTAATCTGATTAATAACGCAGTCTTGACAAATTGAATAGGCCGTACAACCATTACAATAACTTAATACCATATCTTTATACGACTTTATATAATTCCTAAGTTTATTATAAGCTATATCAATGTTGTTTTCGATATCAAACACTCCATCTTTTATTTGTCTAAATTCAAAGCATGGATAGATAAAATTGTCATAAGACATAACCATGGAATACTTGCCAGCCTTACAATCAAAACACTTTTTCTTTCTGTTTAAATTAAAATTCATTTTTCTATACAATAAATATTTATCATTCTCTAAAATGTTTTTAATTTTCACATCATCAAGCAAATACTCATCATTACAGCTTCCATCATATTTATTAAATAATTCATCAGAATAATAAAAAGGTATATGATGTTTTTTGCACCATTCATATATTTTAAAAAAACTACTTGAAGTAATTTTATTTATTGGCATTTTACAAATAACATTAATATCATTTTTCTTTAGCTTTAAAATATTAATCTTCAAATTATCTAAATTCCAACTATATTGTTTTGTATTTTTCTTCATTAAATTATTATTAGAACCATACAACGATATTTCTACTTTATAAGGTCTTTTTTCTTTGAATAGTTTAATTATATCATCATTTATAAGCACCCCATTTGTTAACACTGCAATTAAAACTTCTTTTTTATACAAATGTGTATATATTTTTTTAAAATCAGGATGCATTAAGCACTCTCCACCTGATAGTGTTGCACTTATCATTCCTTTGCCGCATAAATAGTCAATATTTTTTATTAATTGTTTTGTATTTAAAAATTTTTTTCTGTCATTAGAATAATTTATATAACAAAATGGGCAGTTAAAATTGCAACAATTCGTTAATTCAAAATAAACCGATAATGGGGCATATTTATTTATGCAACTACAAATATATGACAAAGCATCATCAGTATTGCTATATTCATATAACTTAATTTCATTTTTTAATAAAATTATATTATGTATATCATTGTCATGTTTCAACTTATATATTAATTTCATAGTCATACCTCTATCTAAAAAAGTTGCTAATTAAGCAACCTTTTTATACTCTCTTACACGAACTTTGTTAGTTACTTCATCATGAATTCCATAACCAGGTCTTAATTGTCCATCTCTGCATGACATAGTTACTTCATCAT
>CAKONT010000077.1 GCA_934097255.1 uncultured Bacilli bacterium | reverse complement strand
TTTTATAGCTTTCCAAAAGAATTCCATATGTTCAAAAGCCTGACCAGAAACAACAACATCAAAAGAATTATCCTCAATTTCAACCCAATTATAAATATCTGAAACAACAATGTCTACGTTAGGACCTTTCTGAATATCCATACCCTGATATTTCCAGTTATCTTCTCTTAAAAATCTGCCGTAATTATAAGAAGTATCACTAGCATCATAAGATCCGATGTCCAAAATATTTAAGGGTTTTTCTGGGTTTAAATAATCATTCTTAAATTTTTCCATTGATTGAAATGAACTTTTATGCAAAAAATTATCCTCCAAAACAATTTTCATTAAAAAATATTAAAAATTACAGATAACTAATTAACTCTTAAATTTATTAATCAACTTTTTCCAAGAACTTTTTGAATTAGTTATCTTCAATTTTATCTCTTCTTCCAATTCTTTATTTTCTTCAAATAACTTTTTATTTTTTAAGGATAAATATCTGTTCCTACCTCTTAAAGCAATTAAATCTTTTTTGATAGAATTATACTCCTTATTTAAAAAATTATACTCAGTACTTATAGAGTCATACTCCTTATTT
This sequence comes from uncultured Bacilli bacterium, assembly GCA_934097255.1. Next base: position 4,277 of record CAKONT010000077.1, on the reverse strand, counting down.
AAAAAATTATACTCAGTACTTATAGAGTCATACTCCTTATTTAAAGAATTATACTCAGTACTTATAGAGTCATACTTCTTATTTAAAGAATTATACTCAGTACTTATAGAGTCATACTTCTTATTTAAAGAATTATATTCCTTATTGATAGAATTATATTTATTATTAAGAAGAACAACTTCTTGCTTTATACCATTTAATTCAGAGGATAACTCTTGAATATTATTTTTCAAATTGCCATTTGATACTTCCAAACTATATTTATCCATTTTAACTTCACGAATTTTATAATTTAAAATAAATTCTCCATTCGTTTGGGATTTTAATATCATTCTATAAAAAATTAGATTTTCCACATCTAAATTTAGAATAAAATCCATATAATGTTTATTATTAATTTCATCAAAAAAATGTTTAATTAAATTAAAAATTATATTTTTATTTTCGGCACAAATATAACTTTTTTTAACAAAACAACAAATATAATTAAGTAAATTTCTTGAAACAACATTAAACAAAAACAAATTGTCAAATAAATTAATAATATTAATAAGTGTATCAAAATAACTTTTATTAAATACAATTTTTGAAAAATCATAATTATTTATAAAAAAATAATTGCAAAAATCGTTACCAAAAATAGGATATTCCTCTTTTTTTATATCTTCTTTAATATAATATGGTTGCATTTCTTTTCGTTTAAATGCCATTATACTATCAAAAAAACCAATACTATTTGAACTCAAAAAAGTTTTAAAAAAGAAATATACATTATCAAAACTTATATCCGTTGGAAATGATAAATTCAACTTTTTTAAAAAAGAAACATTATATAAAATATTAGTAATCTCATGAGAACTAAAAAACAAATAATCCATAAAATCTTTTTGATTTTTATGTGAATTTAATAAAGAATACTCAAAATATTCATCGTGCAAAATTTCTTTATTTTCAGTTATAATTCCTGATGGATAAAAAAGCATATCACATTTATTAATGCAAACATAATCATATAATGCATCAAAAGTAATAAACATGAAAAAATCCTCTTGATTAATAAATGTTACATACTCACCATTAATAATATTTATTATATTTTCAGACTTTTTTTTAGAAAATACTTGAAAATGTTCATTTTTACCAGCAAAATATTTTAGCCAATCATCAGAACAATAATTTATACAAACAATTTCAATTTGTTTTAATGTTTGATTTAACAAACTATGCAGACAATCTTTAACATAATTATTATTATCATAAATAGGGATAACAATTGAAATTTTAATATTATTTTTATTAATTTTAATCACCTTTAGCAAATATAATCATAACACAACAAATATTTATTAAATAAGATAAATATCAACCAATAAATCATCATTCAAATACTGGCCAATTACATTTTCAAATAAATTACCATTAAATATAACATTATCCAAAGTATTAGTAGTACTAAACATGAATTTATCATATTCATCAAACCTAATTCCAAAATTTTTAGATAAATACTGATAATGTAATAATGATTTTTTTATAAAATCCTTATTAACAGAAACATCTGCAAAAATAAAAAAATCATTATCATTAAAATCATCTTTTAAACTTAATAAATCTTTTTTTAGAATAAATAAAATATCTTCTTTTTCAAGTTTATTGTAAATATTCCTATTACCTCTTTCATTATCAATTACAACAATTAAATTTTTAAATGGATATTGAATTGAACTAAAATGTTTCTTAATATCTTCAATTTTAGTACTCTTTGTTAAATTATAAAAGATTGTAACATTGGCATATTCCTTTTGATAATCAAAGTTTATTGAATCTAATATATATTGGAAACGTTTAGTATAATTATGATTCTCCAAAACATTATATAAATTATCTTCAATAATATTATCTATATCTAAATTATTAAAATCCAATTTATCCAATTTATCTAAATAAATAACATTATTTTTAAAAATATCATAAATCCCTTTAGAAAAATTTGAAATAACAAAGGTATTTGATGACATTAATTCAAATATTCTCCTTGCAAACATAGTATAAGAATCTACAACAGTATTAATATTTAACCCAAATTTACTTTCCTTATACACTTCAGACATTTTATTAAATGGAACTGCAGGATATATATAGTTAGTATATTTCCTTGGAAAAATTCTATTAGACCAATTTTTTCCATAAGCTCTATCATAAATTTTTAAATCAAAATTACTTTCCAATATTTTATCAAAAAAATCGACCATTACATTGCATCTTTCTTCAAATTGCTTATACCAACTACCTGCAAATACAATCAAATCATCTTTTCTAGTTTCATTATGAATCGGATTAAATAATTTTAGATTAGATGCAAACATCAATGGATAAACATTATAATGTCCCCTAGAATTATATTTAGAAATACACTCTTCAGATGTTGTGAAAATATAATCAAACCTTAATGCAGTATCAATAAAATTATAATCTTGATTATTGAAAGATGTAGGGTCCTCTTTATTCCAAAAAACAGTAGGAATATTATGTTTATTACAATAATCTAATATTTTAAAAAGTTCATTTCTAAACTCTTTTTTAGTATTATAATTAACACCGATTTTTTTAAACCAAGGCCCATCATGTTTACTTTCAACCGCTATTCCATCAACCATTTCATCTTTAAAAAATCCATGATAAGCAGATTCACAGAAAAATATATCTGGTTGATTTTTTTCAAAAGATTCTAACCAATTATGAGGCTCTAAAATAATTGGAATAAATTCATCTTTATACGAATTATATGTGAAAGCATCCATGATTAAAGCAACCTTAATATTTTTCTGTTTTAATCTTTTATTAACTTTAGAAATATTATTTATAGAATTATCGCTCTTTTTAATTGAAGAAATATATTTAATTGCTTCATCATATTTTTTAATATTTAGTAAATCAAATAATAATTTGAAATTAGTTACATTAACATCAAAATCATAAGATTCACTAAAAAGAGGCTGTGCTTTTTTTAAAATTTCAAGCATCTCATCATAACTTAAATCATTACCTACTAAAAAATTGTTTGTAAAATAGACTAATTTAGATTTTAAAAGATATTGAACAAAAGGATATAACATATCTTTTTCCTTACTAATATTTAACATGATTAAATAAGCATCCAATCGACCAAGATTTCGTTTTAAGTCTTTTTGAAAACTTAAAGAATTATTATTTTCATCATTACGAGAGTTATTATAAACATAAATAATTTTATTTAAAAAAACAATACCCCTAGCATTAATTAATGAATTAAATAAAAAAACAGAATCTTCACCAGGAATATATTCTGGAAACTTAATAGTATGTTTTTCTATAAATTTCCTTCTAAAAATTTTACTAGACAACCCAAAATTTCCTAAAAAATATTCCATATCTTTAATTGATGAAAATTTCATCTCATCCCTAAAAACATTATCAAAATCTCGTTGTCTATCTTTCCAAGTATCAAGAGGATTAGTAAAAGAGTTTATTAATAAACCTGGAAAAATTACTTCATCATCATTATCAATTATAGAATGCACACCAGTAACAATATCTGCATTTTCATCCTCAATTTTATTAAAAAGAATTTCACAGGCATCTTCTTTAAGAACATCATCAGGATCTAAAAAAATTAAATAATCAGATGTTGCATATTCCATACCTACATTACGTGGTTTACCTGCAACACCAGAATTTTTATTCAAAAATACTCCTTTAATATTTTCATAAACATTATCATAAGCACTAATAATCTGTTTACTTCTATCTGTAGAACAATCATCAACCAATATAATCTCTAAATTTTCAAATCCTAATGACTGAGCAAATAAAGAAAATAAACATTTTTCTAAATACAATTCAACATTATATACAGGAATTATAATACTAACTTTATATTTCATTTTTTTCAACTCAATCAAAAAATATTATATAAGTTTCCATAATTGTAAAGCTTAATATCTTCAGGTACTTCTTTTATTATATTTTTGGTGTCAAATATAATTGGATTTTTCATGTTTTCTTTGATTAAATCGTAATCAAGGTCTTTAAACTCATTATGGTCGCATAAAATTAAAACAAGGCTCGCATTTTTGGTGGCTTGGTTTAAATCAACATATTCCTCATTGGCTACATGTGGGTCCCAGACACTTATTTCATAATTGTCTTTTTTTAATTTGGATATTATTTCATATGCGGGGCTTTCCCTGTCATCACCGGTGTTTCCTTTATATGCAACTCCTAAAACTGCTATTTTG
>CAKONT010000076.1 GCA_934097255.1 uncultured Bacilli bacterium | reverse complement strand
GTAATAAACATGCTAATTTTGTCATTAATTATGACAATGCAACAGGAAAAGATGTTATGTATTTAATCAAATTAGCGAGAGATACTGTTTACAAAAACTATGGCATTGAACTAGAACTAGAACAAGAATTATTTAATTGGGAGTAATTTTTTTATGAAAAGGGCGAAAAAGAAAAGAAAACTTAAGGTAAAAAAACATGTTTTAGTATTTTTTATATTGTTATTTATTGTTTATCTTTTATATTTATTTTTTAGAGAATTTATTGGATTTGATATTAAAAATATATATGTTTATGGAAATAAATTATTAAAAGATCAAGAGATAATTGATCAAATATCTTTTAATAATTATCCTAATTTTTACACAACTAGCAGTTTAAAAATAAAAAAGAAAATTAAAGAAAATGAAATTGTAAAAGATGTAAAAGTAAGAAAAGTTTTTTTTCAAAAACTAAAGATTTATATTACTGAATACAATGTATTGTTTTTTAATAGTCAAACAGAGGAATACGTATTAGAAAATGGTAAAAGAATAAAAAATATTACAGATAATTGGGATATTCCTACTTTAATTAATTATGTTCCAAGTGAACAATATAAAAGCCTTTTAAAGAAAATGAATAAAATTAATAAAAATGTTATTGATAAAGTATCTGAAATTAAATATGATCCTAATGAAGTTGATCCAGATAGATTTCTTCTTTTTATGAATGATCAAAACTATGTTTATTTAACGCTCACTAAATTTGATTTATTAAACAAATATGATGAAGCAGTTAAACAATTAGAAGGTAAAAAAGGAATACTTTATCTTGATTCTGGAAATTATTTTGAAATAAAAAGTAGTTAACACTTGAAAAATCTAATACTTTGCGCTATAATACTCATGTATTAGTTTTTTAAAGCGCCCTTAGCTCAATTGGATAGAGCGTTTGGCTACGGACCAAAAGGTTAGGGGTTCGACTCCCTTAGGGCGCACCATTAGATAATTATTCAAACTATTTGAACTTAATATAAATTAACAGTCTGAAAAAATGATTGTTTTTTTTATTTCTTAGATATTATTTTGATAAAATATTTAATAAACTTTATTAAATATAAAAAAATATATAAACTAATAATGAATTTATTATTAGATACTTGGCGTACGTTAAAAAGTACGTTATAATTCAGATGTGAGGTGAAATTATGAGTACTATTAATATTACAAATGCAAGACAAAATTTATTTCAGTTAGTAGCAGATGTAAATGTTGGCTTTAATCCAATTACAATTGTGAATAATAAGGGTAAAAACGCAGTATTAATTTCTGAAGATGAATGGAAAAATATCGAAGAAACTTTATATTTATCTAGCATTCCTTTGTTTATAAATGACATAAATAATATTAGAAAAAATGAAAATTGGGATAAAGCTAAGGAGTTTAATCCAGATGAAGAATGGTAAAAAATATGTAATAAAATTTTTAAAGCAAGCTGAAATGTGGACACATTATGATAATTTATAGTTGATATTTGTAACACTTGCTTCATTTTGTAAAAAATTTAACACAATATTTTAAATATTGTTTTTTTATTTGATGTTATAGTACAAAAGTAATTTTTACTATTAGTAGTATTTCATATTATATAGTGAAGTAGCCATAAAATATATTTGTTTTTTGCTATTTCAAATAAAAATATTGTGTTATAAAAGTAACTAATAATATTACTTATAATACTTTTTAGATGAATTATTATTTAAAATTCCAATTTTTTATTTCGAAAATATGATTTGTATAATAAATTTTATATGGTTCCTCCATTACTTTAAAAAATAACGTATCAGCTGGTAAAACTTTTAAAAATAAAATAGTTATAATAATATGAAAAATTGTAAATTGATAAATTAAAATTCCAATCATTTTTAATAAATGATGGTATAACTAAAAAAACTAAAAATAAAATATGATTAAAAACTTATTGCTTTTTTAGTTTTTTTCTTTCATTATAAAAATAAATCATTTATAATTAAATGGTAATTAGAAAGAAGATGATTAAATGAACTTACTAGATAATTTAAACGATATGCAACGTCAAGCAGTAACTCATGAAGATGGATCATTACTTATTTTAGCCGGTGCAGGATCTGGTAAAACAAAAGTATTAACAACTAGAATTGCTTATTTAATTAAATATTGTCATATCGATCCATATAATATATTAGCAATAACATTTACTAATAAAGCCGCACAAGAGATGAAAAATAGAATCGAAAATATGATTGGTAAGACTTCTCTTATTGCATCAACATTTCATTCTTTTGGAGTTAGAATCTTAAGAGAAAATTATGAATTATTGGGATATAAATCTAATTTTAATATTATGGATAGTGACGATTCGTTAACACTTGTAAAAAAAATATTAAAAGATCTAGGATTTGATCACAAGATATTTAGTCCATATATAATTAGAAATAAAATAAGTAGCTGTAAAAATGAGTTTATTTTACCTGATGATTTTAAAAAATATGTAAATAATGAAATAGATGATATAACTTATAAGGTTTATAAAAAGTATCAAGAGATATTATATAAAAATAATGCTTTAGATTTTGATGATTTACTTATATTACCGATTAAACTTTTTAAAGAAAATAGTGATGTTTTAGAACATTATCAAGATAGATTTAAATATATTTTAATCGATGAGTATCAAGATACTAATTATGCTCAATATTTACTTGTTAAAATGATTAGTGCAAAATATCAAAATATTTGTGTTGTCGGTGATGATTACCAAAGTATATATAGTTTTAGAGGTGCTAATTATAAAAATATTTTAACTTTCGAAAAAGATTATAAAAATTGTAAAGTAATAAAGTTAGAGCAAAATTATCGCTCTACAAAAAATATTTTAAATGCTGCAAACGATGTTATAAAAAATAATAAAAATAGAACTGATAAAGTATTGTGGAGTGAAAAAGAAAATGGTGCAAAAATATGTTATTACAGAGCTTATGATGAAAAAGATGAAGTATTTTTTTGTATTAGAAAAGTAAAAGAGTTAATGCACAAGGGTGTATCTTTAAATGATATTGCAATTTTATATAGAACAAATGCTCAATCTCGTGTTTTTGAGGAACAATTATTAAAAGATAATATTCCTTTTAAAATAATTGGTAGTTTTCAATTTTATCAACGAAAAGAAATAAAAGATTTACTTGCTTATTTAAGACTTATTAATAATTGTGATGACGATATTAGTTTTCTAAGAGCAATTAATACTCCTAAAAGGGGAATAGGTGAAAAAAGTATTAAGGTACTTCAAGAAAAAGCATATTTAAATAATTCTAGTTTGTTTTCATGTCTAGAAAAAGATAAAGAAAAAGAATTTAGAAATTTAATAAATGATTTAAAAGATAATTTAGATAAAGTATCTTTAACTGAATTAATTGATTTAGTGTTAGAAAAAAGTGGAATGAGAAAGGAATTAGAGCAAGATCATTCGTTAGAATCTGATATAAGAATTGAAAACTTAGAGGAATTTAAATCTATTACTAAAAGTTTTGAAGAAAGAGAAGGAGTTGTTTCTTTAGAAGACTTTTTACTTGAGGTATCACTTGTTAGTGATATTAATGAGTATAAAGATGATAAAAATTCTCTTACTCTTATGACTATTCATTCTGTTAAAGGATTAGAATATCCTTATGTAATGATCGTTGGTTTAGAAGAGGGAATATTTCCACATTATAATTCCATAGATAATAGTGAAGACCTTGAAGAAGAAAGAAGACTTATGTATGTTGCAATAACAAGGGCTAAAGAAAAACTTTTTATTACAAATACTAAAAAAAGGACATTATTTGGAAGAGAACAAGTTAATATGCCTTCACGTTTTATTAGTGAAATAGAAGACTCTTTAATTGATATTGCAAATAGTGATTTAAAAAAGATAATCAAAAAAGAAGATAAGTTTAATGATTTTGATAGAGTATTTGAATATGGAGATAAAATTATACATGATACTTATGGGGTAGGAGTTGTAATTGGTATTAATAAAAATATTATTTCCGTTGCATTTAACAAAAATGTTGGCATTAAACAGTTAATGAAAAATCATAAAAGTATAAAAAAAGTTGGGGAGGATTAAAAAAATGGATGAATTAACACTTGTTGTTTTAGCGGCTGGAATTGGTAGTAGATTTGGTGGATTAAAACAAATTGAACCAGTTTCAGAAAATAATGAATTTATAATCGATTATTCGATATATGATGCAATAAAAGCAGGTTTTAAAAGGGTTGTTTTTGTTATAAAAAAAGAAAATGAAGAAATTTTTAAAGAAACAATTGGCAATAGAATAGCAAAGGATGTGGAAGTATTTTATGCTTTTCAAGATATTCCAAATAGTATAACAAAAGAAAGAAAAAAGCCACTTGGAACAGGACACGCTCTTATATGTTGTAAAGACTATGTGACTGATAAGTTTGCTGTTATAAATGCTGATGATTTTTATGGAAAAGAATCATATCTTAAATTAGCATCTTTTCTAAAAGAAATAAAAAAAGATAGTAACGAATTTTGTTCAATTAGTTATCCAATAGTAAATACGCTTACTGAAAATGGTAGTGTAAAAAGAGGCATTTTAGAAACTAAAGATGGATATCTTGCTGATTTACATGAAAGTAAAGTTTTGATAAAAGATGGAAAGGTTTGTTGTTATGATATTGTTTCATTAAAAGAGTTTACAATAAATAGTTTAGACGATGAAATTTTAACATCAATGAATATGTTTGGTTTTACAAAGGAAGTATTTAAACCACTAGAAGAAAGCTTTAAAAAATTTTTAAGTGATAATAAAACGTCTCTTGATGAAGAGTTTTTACTCCCATATGAATTAATGAAATTTACTAAGATGGGGCTTTTTAAAATTAAAGTTATAAAAACAGAAAGTATGTGGTATGGTATAACAT
>CAKONT010000075.1 GCA_934097255.1 uncultured Bacilli bacterium | reverse complement strand
GAATATAAATATGTTAAAATAAACTTAATAGAAAACGGTAAAGAAGTATTAATTAATGATAAAAAAGTTAACAGAATCTCTGAGTTAAAAGCAAGTTCTGTTAGAAAAGATTCATATTTTTTACGAAAAGTTACAGTAGATAAATATGCTATAAATAAATATACATTTAGAATGTGGTTAAGTAGTGATTATGAATTAGATGGAACTAATAAAACATTTAGATGTATTATTAATGTTGATGCATACTAAGAATAGTGAGGAATAAAAATGGGTAAATTTTTAAAAAAGTTCGTAAGAATAATTTCTGATATTTTATTTTATATATTACTTGCAATTATAATTATTTTTGTAGCATACTTATTAATTATTAATTCATTTCAAAAGCAAGATAGATTGGGAGATATACCAATAAACTTTTATACAATTTTAACACAAAGTATGTATCCTAAAATACAAGCTGGGGATATTGTTATAACCTATCGAAATAATGACAACAAATATAATGTTGGAGATGTTATTACATTTGTATCAAATACTTCATCTTCGGGAATAACTATTACTCATAGAATTGTTGAAATTCAGATGGAAAATGGAAGATATGTATATATAACGAAAGGAGATAACAACAGTTCAAAAGATACAAAACCTGTTTTAGGAACAACTGTAATTGGAAAAGTAGTTGTAAAAATTCCAAAAGCGGGGTTCGTACAGCAATTTTTAGTAACTAAAGTTGGATTTCTTGTAGCAATAGTTTTGCCATGTTTGGGAATCATTATTTATGATGCAATTAAAATTTGTAAAAAAGTATATGGAAATACTATGAATAGAAAAAATGCTAAAGAAAAATTAAAAAAGATTGATTCTTCAGAAGAAAATGATATATCTAAAATAGATATATCAAAAGAAGAAGCAAAAGAAAATTTGAAAGATGTAATTGATGGTACGGGTTCAAAAAAAATAGAAGAACAAGTTAATGATATATTTGAAAGCAATGGTATATCAAAAGAAAACATTTTAGAAGTAGGAGATGATAATAATGAGGATATCGAAGTATTGTGATAGTGCTGGACCTATTTTTGAAGATAAATTATATGAAGAAAAATTGGTTGAGCAAATAGAAAAACGAAAAAGAAAAAAATATACAATAATCGTTTTTACAGTCCTTCTTTTATCTATCCTTTTTTTCTTTTTTTCAATATATTTTGCTTTTATTAAAAAAAGAGATAATCACTACATTCAAAATGTATCAAGTGGAGATATATTTATCGTTTGTGAAACACATGATTGTACAAAACATATTTCTAGTTTTGCAAATAATAAATCATTAGATAATGCTAATATTTATACATTTTATGTTGAAAATAATAACGAAAAAGATATTAATTATAAAATAGTTTTAGATGAATTAACAGTTTCTAATGAAGAAAGAATTGATAAGAAAAATTTGAATTATCAACTAACTAAAAATGATAAAATATTATCAACTGGTAATCTAAGTGATTTAAATGGAAATATTCTTGCAAGAGCAAGTGTTAATAAAAAAAGTAAAGACTATTTAAAATTTAAATTATGGGACTATACTGGAAGTAATAAATATTTTAAGTATCGCATTGTTATTGAATAAGGAGAGATAGTATGAAAGAATTTATAAGTGATTTTTTAAACCTTTTATATAAGTCGTTTCTTGCAATTGTATTAATTTTAGTATCTTATCAACTTGTTGGAAATTTTTATCATTATAGACAAGTAACATATAAATATAATTATGACATAAATGAAGATAAAAAAATTAAGACTTACAAAGAAAAAGTAGATTATATAACAAATAAAACAAATGAAATTAATGAGTATTTAGAAACTAATCCAAATAGAAGAATGATGGTATTTGAAATAAAAAGAGAATTTACAGCATGTAATGAAAAGTTATCTAAAACTGATTTTTATAATTTAAATAAAGAAACATTTTCATATAAAGATGTTTATGATTTAAATAATCAATTACCACCTAGAATATGTTTAATTGATTTAGCAAACAAAATAAACAAATATATTGATACTTATCAATCTGTTAATACTAATTTTTCTAATACATATGATGTTGTTAAAACAACTGGAGAACATCTTTTAGTATCTTCTAATACTATTTATGAAAGATTATTAGGAAACGGAAGTTATTATTATTATAATCCCCTTTCTAGAAATACTTTATACGATGATTTAGAAGACGATTTATTTCTTACTATATCAAATTATAATTTATATATAACAAGTTATGAACAACTTTTTGAATGGTTTATGAATGAAATTGGGGGTGTTTATTAGTGGAAAAAGTTTTATCAAAAGTACTTAGTATATTAAATATTGTTTTGTCCGTAATAGCTTTTTCTCTAGTTGCAGTAGGTGTTGCTACAACTTATGCGAGACTTGAAAAATCACTTTTACTTGCTATTCCAACGTTTATTCCATTTATTATTTTTCTTGTCTTTGAAATAATTAATATTACAAGTAAGAAAATAAAAGTAAAAGAAAACTTATTTTTTAATTTTACAGCATTTCTTTTACTTGGTGTAACAATTATAATTTGTGTGAGAAGTAAATTAGATATCAATTTAATTCAATATTATAGATATGGTATAAATTACAATCCACAATATTTGTCAGATAATTTATCGACTATAAAAATATGTTTTTATCTTATGTGTGTTTCAAATATTATGTGTTATTTTATTTCTCTTCTTTCACAAACATCTGAAGAAGTAAAAGAAGAGAAAATAATTTATAATGAAAATTTAGAAAAAGAAGATATTTTAAATGAACAAGAAATTTTAGAAAATAAAGAACTAGAAGAATTATAAATTGTCAATTCTTCTTTTTTTATGTATAATAATCCTAGGTGTTAGTTAATGGAATTTAAATTAAAAAAAAAATATGGTCAAAACTTTTTAATAGATAAAAATATTACTCAAAAAATTGCATCTTTAGGAGAAAATAAAGATAATTCTTTGGTAATTGAAGTAGGTTGTGGAGACGGAAGATTAACTAAATATTTATGTTGTTACTATACTAATGTTATTTGTTATGAAATAGATAAAGAATTAGATGAATTATTAAAAGTATCTTTAAATAAATATTCTAATTATAAAATTATATTTAAAGATTTTTTACAATGTGATATAGGATGTGACATAAAAGATTATCAATATGAAAATTTATATGTTATTGCAAACTTACCATATTATATTACAACACCAATTATTGAAAAGTTAATTGAGTTAAAACTTCCTTATAATAAACTTATTTTTATGGTTCAAAAAGAAGTTGGTGATAGATTAAGCGCTAAGCCATGTAGTAAAAATTATAATTCTTTAACAGTGTATTTAAATTATTATTTTGATATAAAAAAAGAGTTTTTAGTAAGTAGAAAATGTTTTATTCCAAAACCTAATGTTGATAGTGTTGTAGTGTCTTTTACTCCTAAAAAGAAAAAACGTGAAGTAACAAACGAAGAGTTATTTTTTAAACTTGTAAAAGATAGTTTTAAATATAAGAGAAAGAATATAAAAAATAATTTAGAAAATTATGATTTAGAAAAAATAGAAAAAGTTTTAAAAAAGTATAATTATGATTTAAATGTTAGAGCTGAAATGCTTTCTCTTGAAGTTTTTTTAGATATTTCGAATGAATTAAGCATATAATTATTTGGAGATGATTATATGCTTTTTAATGTTGGAGATTTGGTAACTAGAATATCTCATAATCATGATGTCGTGTTTAAAATTAAAGAAATAAAAGATGATATTGCAATTTTACAAGGATTTAATATTAGACTTATGGCGGACTCTTCTTTAGATGATTTAACTAAGTGTGAGAGTTGTATGGAAGACTTGACAAAAGATGATTCAAGTCTTTTAGAAAGATTAAAAGAAAACAATAATTTAAATCGAGATGAATATTTTTATTTACCTGGGAAGATTTTACATATCGATGCCGATAAGGAATATCTTGATAGATGCTTAAATTTTTACAAAGATATGAATGTTTTTTCATATGGTGTTGTAGAACAAGAAAAAAATATGCCAAATAAGATAACTTATTATTTAGAAAATGCTAATCCAGATATTTTAGTTATAACAGGACATGATGCCTATTATAATAAAGATGAAAATTATATGGACAATAAAAATTATAAAAACAGTCTTTTTTTTGTTAATGCAGTTAAAGAAGCTAGAAAGTATGAAAAAGATCATGAAAAGTTAATAATAATAGCCGGTGCGTGCCAATCAAATTATGAAGAATTGATTAAGGCGGGTTCTAATTTTGCAAGTAGTCCTAAAAGAATTAATATTCATGCTCTTGATCCGGCTATTATTGCAAGTAGCATCAGTTTAGCAAATAAAAGTGAACCAATTGATTTATTGAAAATTTTAGGGAAAACTAAATATGGCACTGACGGAATGGGTGGAATTATAACAAAAGGAACGATGTATGTGGGGTATCCAAGATGAATATTTTAAAAATAAAAGATAATTTATTAGAACGAATGAATAAAAAGATCGATTTTAAATATAATGGCAATCGTAATCAAATAGAAAAATTTTCGGGAAAGATTATCAAATGTTATAAATCGATCTTTTTAATTGAATTACCAGATAAAACAACGAAAACTTTTAGTTATACTGACATATTGATTGGCAATTTAGAGATATTAGCATAAATTTTGTTGCAATTTTCATTTTTTTCATTTATTATTATAAATAGAAGCAGTTTGCTTTTATTATAAGGAGGATCATAAATGAAAATTACATCAGTAAGTGTACGTAAGATGGAAAAAGAAGGATCTCGTATGAAAGGTATAGCATCTTTATTAATCGATGATTGTTTCGCTGTACACGATATTCGTATAATTGAAGGAGAAAATGGATTATTTATTGCTATGCCAAGTAAAAAAACAGCAACCGGTGGTTATAAAGATATAGCAC
>CAKONT010000074.1 GCA_934097255.1 uncultured Bacilli bacterium | reverse complement strand
CATGTTAAACATAGTATTAGAGAATATGTTAAAAGAAAAGATAAAGATCTAGTTAAACTATCAAAATATGCTGAAAAACTTGGCGTTAAAAAAGAAGTGATGGATTATGTGGAGGTATTTTATGAATATCATGCAATTAAAAGATAAATTAAGAAGTATTTTTAAAGAAAAGAATGTTGATTTTAATACATTACTTAGACTTTATATGTATGATAGATTTTTAGAAAGACTTTCAAAAAGTAAATATAGAGATAATTTTGTATTGAAAGGTGGATTTTATCTAAGTACTTTATTTGGGGTGGAGAATAGAGCGACTATGGATATAGATACTACATTTAGAAATGCTAGCTTTGATGAAGAAACGATTATTAAAATGATAAACGAAATAGTATCCATAAAAATAGATGATAATGCTAAACTATCATATTTAGGAATAGAACCAATCAGAGATGAAGATGAATATGGTGGTTTTAGAGCAACTATTCAAGTAGAATATGAGACTATGAAACAATCTTTTCATATTGATATAGCTACTGGCGATCCAATTACACCAAAAGAAATAAGATATAAATATTTACCTTTATTAGGCGATTATTATGTGGATTTATATGCTTATAATATGGAAACAATATTAGCTGAAAAAATAGAAACAATGTTAAACAGATTAGAGTTGAATGGAAGAACAAGGGACTTTTATGATATTTATTTAATTTATAAAAAGGAATGGCAAAACATTAATATAGATTATTTTAGAAAAGCGATAGATAAAACATTTACTAAAAGGAAATATAATGGTAATCCATTTGAGGCTTTAGATATTATAAGAAATAGTGAAATATTAAAAGAAAGATGGAATAAATATCAAAGAAACTTTTCATATGCAGAAGGAATAGAATTTGAAGATATAATGAATTGTTTAGAAATAATGATCGAACAATTTGAAGTAGTAGGAGTTTAGGAGGTGAATGTATGAAAGAAGAACTATATGAATATTTTCTGAGTGGATATAAATATGATAAAAAAAATAAAGATGAATTTAATTATAGATTTAATATAAAATATTCAATTGAAAAATTTAATATTGAATTTAATAAATTTATTTCGATGCTTGATAGTTTTTATTATGATAATAATAAGTTAGTAACAGCGTTTAATAGTTATGATATTATTATTCCTAAAAAAATAATAAGACATATAATAAAATTATATAATTATTCGGTTATTAATAATTGTGAAATACAAAAAAACATAATAAGTGATTTTTTGTTAACTTATTATAATACTATAGGAATTAACAAAAAAAACAACGCGAAATATAAAAGCGTTGAAGAACAATTCAAAAAAATAATGATTGAATTTAAATTAAGTAATTTTTATAAACAATTACTATTAGATAATTCTTCATTCTATTTAATTATTACCAAATATGGAATAGAAAATGATATGTATATATCGCCCGAAGTGGTTTATAGGATGTTAAATAATATTAAAGAGAATATTAATAGAAATTCTATAATAGAGGAACTTCTTAAAAATGATAAGTATCTCTTTATTGTTATAAATTATGATACTGAGTTATTAAAACATAAGAATTATTATTTAGATTTTATTAGAAAAATTTTGAAACAAGAACATGGTTATAATGATATTAATGATATTTTAGGTAAATTAGTTTGTAATACATGTTTGAGTAATATAGAAATTAAGGAAATAATAAATCTTTATATTATTAAGACTAATGAGTTGTGTAACAAATATAAGAATAAAAATGAAGAATTTATTGGATCATTATCTGAAATCGAATCTTTAAAAAATAACTTAATGGAAGTATTAAATATAAATAGTCTTGCAGATAATTATAAAGAAAAAATACATGAGTGTATTATAAATATATTATCTTTGAAAAGATACTTGCTTTCCGATGATAAATATATAAATTCCGGTATGCATGAATTTTCTACGACTACAACAATTAGTAATGATAAAATTCAACAATTTATAGAGGAGTTAACAAATAATAAATTCAGAATTTATAGTGCATCAACATTAGATTTTGACAAATGTGTAGAGAATGCAGTTGAGTATTATTCTAAATTTGCATTACAAAGTATTGTTTCGCTCTTTTCTGTTGATAGTAAAAATCAAACTTATTATACTAATGAAATATTTTCAACAAATTATAAATATAGTTTTGAAAAGTACTATGAAAAAATAGGAGAAGAATATACAAAAAATAATAATAAAAAATTGTTGAATAAAATGTCTAAAGGATATTATATTGAAATGTTGAGAGATTTATCTAGAACGTTTAATATGCATCAAAATATAACAATAAGCATATTAGGTACGGAAAAGTTTATGCAAGTGATAGAGGAATTAAAAAAAGATCTTAACTATTCATCAAGTAATAATTATGAAATAATTGTGGGAAATATTTTAGCAATAGAGGTTAACATTAATAAAATATTGACAAAAAATCAAATGAAGTATACAGATAATATGATATTAAATTTGGATTTGTTATTTAATAAATATATTGATAATAAAATAGCTAGAAATGGCATTATGTATTTATATTATAGTTTATACGAACATTCTGGACCAAATCTAAGAAATAAAGCAATGCATGGGACTTTAATAGGTGAAGATTTGAAAATTCCTTTACTAATTTCTTTTTCTGGTTTAGTATTCTCTAGTTGGTTGTTAAATGCAAAATAATATTGATATAAATTTATCTTCTCATACAATTGGTAATATAATAAATGAAATTGAAGAAGAAGAAAAATCAAAAATATATATAATTATAGATAATTATGAAAAATTAGTAAAAGCAAATATAAATAATTTAAAAAGAATGTTAGATAATGAAAATAATAAATCACTAATAGTTTATAATCTTGGGTTATTAATTGAATTATTTTTAAAAATGATATTATTAAAGTATGGATTGGCTGATATAAGTGAGATGGGAAAATATAATCATCAAATATCTGATATGTATAAATTTATTTTTGATAATATAAAAGAATCAGAACTTAAAAGAGTATGTAAGAATATTAAAGAAAGATCATCAATAATTAGACAATCGAATGGAGATAAAGTTAACTATAATGATTATGCAAATTTTAGATATAATCATAAAAAAGATGAATTTAGTTTAATTTTTGATGAAGAAATAAATAAATAAAAATGATATAAAACATATAAGGGAGGTAATAGAATGTATAGAATCGATTATGAAATGATGATAGATGCATTGGAAAATGATGAGACAATAAAATTAATTGGTAAAATAGATACAGCTACAATTAGAAAAAATAATATAGAATCTTTATATTATGAATTTCCTCTTATTGAAAGAGTTGTTTTGGAAATATATAAGTTGCTTCCTTTAAGTGATGTTGAATTTTATCAACAAGGAACTATGAGAACAATTATGGAAATGATTAATAAGGATTCACATAATTATTTTCCAGATAATTTAATAAATATCCTACAAAAATATTTTGGCGATAATGGATTAAGAAACAAACTATTTCATGTTAAAGATGATATAGGTACTATCAATATTGATCCAAAAGAATTAAATTTTGAAGAACTAAAGTTTTCACTTATGCAATTGGTATCTATTTTGAAAAATACATGTAGTCAATATACAATAGAAAATATAGGAGCAATAGAAATCATTAAATAAAAAATGGCCTAGTCCGTTAAAGGACTAGGTCATCTTCTTTTTTATTATCTAAAGCTTCATCATAATCGTAATAGTCAGCATCTTCATAATCTATAATTGTTTCTTTAGGTTCAGGTAATTCTTTTTGTTTACTTTCTAATAATTTAGTATTTTGTACTTCAATTATTTGAACTATATTTTCAAGTCTATTCTGATACATATGAGAGTAGGTATTAAGTGTTTCATCAATTTTAGAGTGCCCTAAATATTTTGCAACTAATGTTATATTAGCACCACTATCAATTAGTAATGATGCACAACTATGTCTAAAATCATGAACTCTAATATCTTTAACTCCAGCTTTAAAAGCATTTTTAGTTTTTCTATCTCTTAATGTAGTTTCAGGTAAAGGATCAATATTACCAAATACATACCAATTATCATTAAAATTATAGTAAGAACTACAATCATCATATAGATCTTTATAGTATTCTAATAAGAAATTAGGAATAGGTATAGTTCTATAACTAGACATTGTTTTGGGACTTGATACTGTATATGGTTTGCCAGTTATAGGATCTGGTGTTTTAGTTATATTTTTATTAACTGATAAACAACTTTTTCTAAAGTTAATATCATTCCATGTTAACCCTCTAAGTTCACCATTTCTAAGTCCACAATAGAATAATGTTTGAAATGCACATATAAACTTAATATCATTTTCAACAGATAGAAACTTTTGAAATTCTTCTGGAGTATAAAATGACATTTCTTTTTTTCTTTCATTTGGATTAGTAAAATTAGTCATTTTATTATAAACTTTAACAAAGTTTAAATCATACCATTTAGTTCCAAAATTCATAACTGCTTTTAAATATTTATAAACACTATTTTTATATCTAGTAGATATTTTCTTTTCATTCATGGATTGTCTCCATAATTCAAAATGTCTTATATTAAATGATTCAACTTTAATATTAAATAAAGGTTCAAGATAAGGCATCTATTTCTATAATTATAGAGTGTAGTGGATTTAACTTTATCTTGTTGATATTTATAATGTTCATCAATTAATTGTTTAAATGTTAAATCGGTAAATTCAGTCATATTTTTAATATTAACTTTATATTCTGCTTCATGATCTTTAGCTTCTCTTCTAGTAGCAAACTTTTTAGAATGATATCTTCTAGGTCTACCTAAATAATCTTTATAAGTTATATCTACTACCCAAGTTCTACCATCTTTAGTAGCGTATTTACTTTTAACTTGTCTTATAGCCATATATCTTCTCCTTTCTTATTAGCTTCATCAAATT
>CAKONT010000073.1 GCA_934097255.1 uncultured Bacilli bacterium | reverse complement strand
AAAGATGGCTTTGAAGATAATAGTAACATTTTATATACAATTGATGGTAATAAAATAGAAGGAAAGTATAATGGAACTTTAGAAGTTTCTACTGCTTTAACAATTAGATGTATATTACCAGAAGGATATTTTGTAAATGCTATTATCAAAACAAATATAATATATTCTATAATGTATGTAATTCCTTTACTATTTTTAATAATTTCTATATTTTTATGGTATAAATTTGGTCGTGATGAAAAACTTGAAGAAACTTTAACTTATTATCCTCCAGAAGAATTTAATAGTTTAGAAATAGGATATTTATATAAAGGAAGAGCAGAAACACAAGATGTTGTATCTTTACTTTTATATCTTGCTAATAAAGGATACATTAAAATTTTAAAATTAGATGAAAAATCAAAAGATTTTAAAATTGTTAAACTTAAAGATTATGATGGTAATAATGAAAATGAAAAACTATTTTTAGATGGATTATTTACAAATATTACTAATGAAGTAACATCGTTAGATTTAAAAAATAATTTTTATATTACAATAAATAAAATATTATCAAATGTGAATTCAAAAGAAAATAAATATAAAATTTTTGAAAAGTCAGCCTCTAATAAATTAATATTTGTCATTTTAATGATAATTGCTACTTTTATTATGATTACTATACCACCTATATTTTCTTATGGTGATATTAGTTTATTATTATTTGCAATTTTATGTCCAGGATTAGGTTTTACATTAATGTTTGCTTTTTTATTTACTAAAAATAAAACTGTTTATATCAATGGAAAAGCAAAAAATTCTTTACTAACAGTTAAAATATTTAGCATTGTATGGGGATTAATGTTTGGAGGTATTCCATTTGCTATTATGGTATATCCTTCTTTAATTCAAGATATTACTTATTTAATTGGTTATGCAGTAGGAATAATTTGTGTTTTAGGAATGACTATTTGTTTAACATTTCTTCCCAAAAGAACACCTTATGGAAATGAAATATTAAGTAAGATAAAAGGCTTTAAAAAGTATTTAGAAATGTCTTCTAAAGAAGAATTAGAAACAATGCTTAGTCAAAGTCCAACATATTTTTATGACCTTTTACCATATAGTTATGTTTTAGGCGTTTCTAATGAATGGACAAAAAAATTTGATAATATGATTTTTAATGCTCCTATTTGGTATGATAGCAATGAAACTTTTAATATGGATACTTTTTATCTATTTATGAATAATACAATGGATAGAGCTAATGATACTATGACTTCAAGTCCTTCTAGTAGTAACTCTTCTAGTGCTGGTGGCTTTTCAGGAGGTGGATCAGGTGGTGGCGGAGGAAGTTCTTGGTAAGTTATAAATCAAAAAAGTAATGATAATCATAAAGTCATTACTTTTTTGATGGATTGCATTTTTTACAAAACAATTAAGAATCTAGATAAAATGATTTTAAATAGTTAAAAATACTAATTTGCAAAAAAAAAGCAAAAATATGTTCTAAAGTATTTACTTTTGCATATAATAGTAATAAAATACTAGTACAAGAAGAAGAGGAGATATTGATTATGCTAGTTAGTTTTAGGTTCAAAAATTTTAAATCATTTTATAATGAAAATGAATTGAGTCTACAAGCCGTAAAAGATGATGAATTAAAAGAATTAAATACATTTATGGTATATGAAAAATTTTTTAATAAAACTGAAGAACATGAATTGTTAAAATCGGCTATCATATTTGGTGGGAATGCATCTGGTAAGTCAAATATTATAAAGGGATTAACATATATGTATAATGTAATTAGATTGTCATCAGCACAGCAATTTTCAAATATTGTAAAATCTAATGAATATTTTGAATTTTATGAAAATGCAAGTGATGAACCTTCTTGGTATGAAGTTGAAATAATTAAAAACAATAATTTATATAGATATGGTTTTACTATATTACATGGAGCAATAGAAAAAGAATGGTTGTATAAAAGAAATGAAAGGGAATCAATCGTATTTGAAAGAAATAAGGGAAAAATAAAAATAACAGGAAATACACAAGCAGAATCATTGATTAATGTTCCTGAAACAACTCTTTTTTTGTCCTTAGGAGCTAACCTTAATTTAACTAAAAAAAATTATTTAAAAGATGTTTTAGATTGGTTTAACGACTTAATAATTGTTTTTGAAAATAATGCAAACTCACTAGATATATATTCCGTAGAAAATCAAAAATATAAAGACTTAGCAGTAGAAATATTGAAAAAAGCAGATATTGGCATTAGAGATATGAATGTAGTAAAAGATAAAGTTGCTGATTTACATAATTTAAATGAAGTTGTTGCATTCAATATGAATATACAAACTAATCCACTAAGATATGGACAATTAAAACAGGAAAATGAACATATGTATAATATCGACTTAAATACAAAGTTTGATGTCTATAACAATATGAATGAAAAAGTTGCTACAAAAGATATAATGCTTTTTAAAGATCGTGGTTTTCATTCTGAAGGAACAATAAGACTTTTATGCTATTTAGGTTATATTTTAGCAGCATTAGATAAAGGTAGAGTTATACTTATTGATGAACTTGATTCAAAATTACATTTTTTAGTTGCTGATTATTTAATAAAAATGTTTAATTCAATAGATAAAAATTTAAAAAATGCTCAGCTAATTTGTACAGCACATAATGTTATGTTAATGGATGATGATTTAAGAAGAGATCAAATATATTTTACAAGTAAGGATGAATTTGGAGTTAGTTCACTTGTATCACTTTCAGACTATAAAGGAGTTAGAAAAAATGATTTATTTAGTAAAAAATATTTAGCTGGTTTTTATTCTAAACTTCCTAATTTAAATAAATAAGTAGGTGAAAGTTGAAAATGGGTAGAAAATCAAAAAAATTGCAAGCAAGGAATAAGTTTTATATTTTAACAAATGGAAAAGAAACAGAAAATAATTATTTTAATTTAATTAAATCAAAGAAAAGTATTTATGATGTAAAAATTGAATATCATAATTCTGATCCGTTAGGATTAGTAGAATATGCTGCTAAATTAACAGATGCAAATCAAAAATGGTGTGTATTTGATATTGATGATACTTTCAAATACGGAACTTTAAGTAGTGCTATTAAACTTGCCAAAGATAATAATATTCAACTTGCTTTTTCAAATATGGCATTTGAGGTGTGGCTATTATCTCATTATATAACAATAGAAAACCATATGAATAATAATGAACTAATATGCATGATGAACAAAATATTAGAAAAAGAATTAAAATTAAATAAATATTATGATAAATCAGATAAAGAATTATTAAAAAAATATTTTATTCCTAAACTTACTACTGCAGTTACAAACACTAAAAAAGTATATCAAAAATATGTTGCTGAACATAAAAAAGCAAATCATAGTGATGAAAATTATAAGATTTGGGAATGGAATTCTTGCTCCAATGTGTATCAATTAATAGAAGCATTAAAATTAAATAATTATAAATAAATTATCATGTGCATAGTGGTTGTTTAATTTTAAAATAATGTTTATACATAAAGATTTTTTATATAAAAGAAAAATCCTAAGCAAATTGCAAAGGAGTTTTTTACTTTATTATTTCGTAAGTTTTCTAAATACTAATCGACTGATTTATATCATGAACTAGTAGTAACTTTACAAATAAATTTTAACAATTTATACAAAGATTTATTATCACTTAAAAAAAGTATCTATTATTTAAAATTCTATTCTTGATACTTTATATATCTTTTTTTTCTAATAAGAAATCTAGTACATTTATATGCCTAATTCCATCATAAGATTCATTTATGTCATAGTCAGTTGTTATAATAATTCTTTTATTATAATCTCTTACAGATTTTAATGGCTTAATTTCTCTTTCAAACGTACTCTCTTCTTTTATGGTTTCAGCAACTTGAATATAAATAGTTTCACTTCCTTTAGATATTACGAAATCTATTTCTCCATTATCTACTTTTCCAATAAACACTTTGTAGCCACGTCTTATTAGTTCTAAATATACTATGTTTTCTAATACAAAACCACGATTTGAATTTTTATAACCTAATAAATAGTTTCTCATTCCCATATCAGTTACATAATACTTAGCCATAGATTTTAAATGTTGCTTTCATTTAACATCATAACGAGACACTTTATATATAAAAAAACTATCAACAAGAGCTTTTAAATACCTTTCAACTGTAGGCTGAGAAACTTTCTGATTATTTGAAGTTAATGAATCACTAATTTTTTTGCTTGATGTTAAATTTCCAATATTATCAAATATGAATTTTGCTACATTTTCTAAAGCATCTTCATTAGAAAAATTATTTCTTCTTATAATGTTTTTTTTGAAAATTGTATTATATAAACCATCTAAATAATTCATTATTTGTTCTTCATTGCCTTTAAATTGCAATATGAATGGAAATGAACCATACTTTAAATAGTCTCTATATTTACTCTCTATATTGTCATTTCCAACACCTTGTAAATATTCTTCAAAAGACAATGGCAAAATTTCTATTGTGAGATATCTTCCTGATAATAAAGTAGCAAGCTCTCCTGAAAGCATATGAGCATTCGAACCAGTTATATAAATATCAACATTATCTTTAATAAACAAACTATCAACAACTACTTGGAAATTGTTACATTCTTGAACTTCATCTATAAAAATATAACTCATTTTATCTTTAACAAGTTTACTTTTTAAATAATCATATAAATTATCTGCATTTTTTAAATTTTCATTTTCTTTTTCTTCTAAATTAATAAATATTACTTGATTATCATTAATTCCATTTTTAATTAAATCATCTTTATATAATTATAGTAGAGTTGATTTTCCACATCTTCTAATTCCTGTTAAAACCTTAATAAGTTGCATATCTTTATATGACTTTATTTTTTCTAAATACTTTGGCCTTGCAATCATATTATTGACGTGTAGGATTTTGACATATACTATAAGACAAGCAAAACGATGCGTTTTTATGTATACGTCAAAATTTAACACGTATAGTAAAAATAAAAAGATAATCAGATATTATAGTACTTGTTACTACAATTAA
>CAKONT010000072.1 GCA_934097255.1 uncultured Bacilli bacterium | reverse complement strand
AGTAAATCCTTTATTTATCATAAAATCTCTTGCGTATGTTAAAACAGCTGAATGAAGTCTTGCAATATCTCCCATTAAATAGTAAAAACCATTGCCAGAAACTCTTGATGCAGCATCTTTATCAAGGCCATTAAAACTAGCCATAATATCTGCATGAAATGGTATTTCATAATCATATACCTTAGCCTCTCCAAAACGTTGCTCTTCAACATTAAAACTATCATCTTTTCCAATTGGTACATCATCAGCAATAATATTTGGAATTATCATCATCTTCTCTTTAATAGATAAAGTTAATTCTTCTTCTTCTTTTTCTAACTTTTCAATTTCCTTATTTAACCTTGTAACTTCATTTTTAATAGTTGAAACTTCTTCTTTTAAACCAAGTTTAACAAACTCTCCAATTTTACTACTTAAACTATTTTTTTCACTACGTAAATTATCTCCGTTTAACTTTACTTCACGATACTTTCTATCAAGATGTTCTACTTCGTCAACTAAATCAAGTTTTTCATCTTGAAATTTCTTTTTTATATTTTCTTTTACTAACTCCTTATTATTTCTTATTAAATTAATATCAATCATTATAAAACAACTCCGTTTCTATATAGATAATTTTACAAAAATATAATTTGTAAGTCAATTAAAATAAGGAATTAATTCACTTTTGGCATAGGTTTATCGAATAAAACATCACTATATTCTTCTATATTTTGTGTATCACATAATTCATGATACTTGTCATCCCATGATAATCTATATTTTCTTTTAGAATCTAAATTCAAAATCTTTTCCCACTTTAAAACTACTTCTTTAGGATTTACAACATTTTTTATTGCTTCGATTTCAACTGCAACTCCAAAAGGATATTCATCAACAGCAATCTCTACTTCATCATTATAAAAGATAAATCTATTTCTTTCGTAACTTTCAACTTTTTTTAAGTGTAAAACATTATCTAATATATAAAATAAATCATCAATGTCATTACTATCTATATGTACTTCTTTTTCTATTTCTTTATTAACATTAGTTTCAAAACTATCAGCAACTCTTCTTTTAAAACTAATTTTACATATCTTTTCTATCTCATTTTCAGATATTCTTATCCTAAACCTACCATCTACTTCTTTTTTATAAAAATCATATTCTTTACTAGGATGATTATACTGAACTGTTATTTCATGATATTTATTACTAGATAACTCCAAATCTTTTATATTTTTTAATATATTATCTAAACTTTCTTTTGGATAATAATATCTAACTTCATATTCCATTTTTATCAATCCTTTCCTTTTATTATTTTATAATTTATTCATATAAAATATCTAAATCAACATATCCATCTATTCCAGAAACAATCCCATTTGATGCTACTTGCCAGACTTTATAAGGTTTTGAAAAGTCTGTTTTTGTGGTATAATGTGCTAACCAATATGGATATTTTTTAATATAAAAAACATCGTTTAAATAATTAGCACTTCCATATAAGATACCTTCATATCCATTTTCTTTTATTATATCTAAAAACTTTAGTGCAAATAAATTTACATCATAAATATTTAACTCGTAATCATCAAAAGAAGACCATTCTTCAAAATCAAAAGCAACAGGAAGATCTAGTTTTTCATTATCTAAAGTTTTTAAAACCCAATTAGCTTGATCTACTACCTCATCTATACTTGTTGCATAAGAATAAAAGTAAACACCAACTTTAACCCCTGCTTCTTTAGCTTCTTTTATATTTTTCAAATACTTGTTATCTAAAACATTCTCACCATCATCTGAAAAACCAAATCCAATTCTTATAAAAGCAAAACTAACTCCTGATGATTTTACTTTTTCCCAATCTATATCACCTTGCCATGTAGAAACATCTATTCCTAATAAATTATTTTCATCTTTATAATCTTTTATAAAACTGTTATAGTCATATTCTTCATTGTCATAGCTACTATTTGTTTTTTCTTTTACAACCAATTTAAAAGGTCTTTTCGTCGTATTATTTTTAGTATCAGTAGCGGTAAAGAAAAGATTATATTCCCCTAATTTATCTATATCATAAAATCCCTCAACATTACATTTAATATTTCGATCATAATTATCGCCACAAAAAA
Source organism: uncultured Bacilli bacterium (assembly GCA_934097255.1). The sequence continues at coordinate 3,000 of CAKONT010000072.1, read as the reverse complement.
TATACTTTGTTAAATCATCGTCTTCACCCTTATTTAAATAATAAGTTTTAGAACTTATAATAACAGGTTTTGTCTTATCAGTAACATCGAGATTAAATTGATATTTTTTTATCTTATCACTATTATTATTTTTGTATTTAACAATAATCTTATTATTTCCTAAATGCTTTATATTAACTAAATTATCAGGATTTATAAGTTTACCACCTTTTATTTCTATTAAATCCTTTTCATATAAAATATCACCATATTCAATACTTTTCTTTAATAAAACTATGCTTTTTTTATTAGAACATCCGCAAAAAAACATTATAAAAGCAATCATCAAAACTAATTTTTTCATTAATTTTTCTCCTTTAATAGATTTAGTATACAAAATAATTTTAAAAAAAGCTAACTGTCTCTAGTTAGCATTTTTACATTCAATAATATAATTAATTTTTTTGGAGGGGCTAACCGGATTTGAACCGGTGATCAAAGTTTTGCAGACTTATGCCTTACCACTTGGCTATAGCCCCAAAAAATATGTGCAAAAATATTATATCATTCAATGATATTTAATTCAATAAATTATATGCTTTTTTACAAAAAAATTTGTAAACAACCTTATTTTGTATAGATTACCCCTATTTGATATGATATAATTATCATAAGAAACAATACAAGGAGATGTAGCCTATATGAAAAAATTTGTCAATATTTGTACAATATTTATTACAATAATCACTTCTTTTTTAGTTGTAATGCCAAATGTTCATGCGGAAGTTCTAGCAACTATAAACGATCCCGAAGGTCTTAATATAAGAGTTGGTCCTGGAGTTAATTATGACATCGTAACAGCTCTTTCGTATAGAACAAGTATTACTTTAGTAAGTACTGAAAAACATGAAGGAAGCGGTTGTAATGATGGATGGTATCAATTAAATTATGGTGGTTCTACAAATAGATATATATGTAGTAGTGATGTTGTTGTCTCTCAAACTGGAACAGTAACATCAGGTTCTTATTATAAAAGTACATCTTATGGGACAAGAATTAATGAAGATTATGCTGTTGTTAGAACATCTCCAGATGGTTCATCTAAAGGAATAATTTTTATGGGAACGCCGGTAAAAATTATTGAAAAAAGTTATGCAACAAGTGTATGCCCTGAATCATGGGTTAAAGTTTCATATTATAATGATCAAACAGGATATGTTTGTAAAAGATTAATAAGTAGTTACGAAGAAATAACTTCAGTTGATGAAGCATACAAAGAAACTTTAAAAAGCAAAGGATTTCCTGATAGTTATATTCCGTTCTTAACATACTTACACAAATTACACAACAACTGGGTATTTGAAAAAATAGATACGGGAATTGACTTTAATGAAGCAATCTCTGAAGAAACTGGAAAAAATTATATTCAGACAACAGAAAGTAACTATATTATAGATAATATCGTAAGAGAAAACCCAAATTGGTACGCTGCCAATTCTTCTGTTGTAGCTTTTTATCTAGATCCTAGAAATTATTTAACTGAAAGAAATATATTTGCTTTTGAAAAGTTAAACTATGATAGTAACTATCACACAATTGAAACCGTAAAAAGTATTTTCAATGGAACATTTCTTGCAACCGGTGATTATGCTTCATATTTTATTAATGCTGGAAAAACATATAGTGTAAGTCCAATTCATTTAGCAACTAGAATAAAACAAGAAGGAAGTTTAGATCCTTCTTACGCTTCAGTAAATGGAAAAGCAACAACAATAAATGGATTAACTTATAACGGACAAAATCTTGACGGTGTTTATAATTACTTTAATATTGGAGCATTCCAAGATAGCATAACAGATAGTGCTGTAACAAGAGGATTAGCAGTTGCTAAAGGACTTATTCCAGGATATGATAATACGCCTTGGGATACACCACAAAAAGCAATAGATGCAGGAGCTAGTCTTTTAGGAAATGCTTATATTTCTAAAGGGCAATACACACTGTATTTTGAAAAATTTAATACCTCTCCTACCGCACATTACCAACACTTTACCAATCAATATATGACAAATATTATTGCTCCTTTAGGAGAAGCTTTATCAACTTATTATGCTTATAGCGACTTAAATCTTTTAGATACAGCATTCGTATTTGCAATTCCAGTATATAAAAATATGCCTGATGAATTTACATCTCACCCCGTAACAGGAGATACCAATAATGATTTAAAAGAAATAGTTATTGATGGAAAAAAACTAGCATCATTTGATAAAGACGTCACAAGTTATGTATATTATGTTCCAGAAACAAAAGATAAAATAACTATTGATGCTAAGGTTTCTTCATCAACTGCATCTATAATCGGAATAGGAGATATTACTTTAAATGATAACGAAACTAAGCATTCGATTTCTGTAACATCACAAGTAGGTACAACTAAAACTTATACAATAACATTTATTAAAGTAGACGTAAAAGATAAAACTTTAGAAGATTTAATAAATGAACTTGATGTAAAAACAAATGATACATATATAAGTGGAATTTCATTAAATACTAAAGCAACAAGTCTTATAAATATGATTAAAGAATCAAATCCATTAGTTACAGTAACAGTAACAGTAAAAGATAAAGATAATAAAGAAAAAAATAATGAAATTTTAAAAACTGGTGATAAAATCACTTTTGAACTAAATGATGAAAAGTTGGAATACAAAATTGTAATTAAGGGTGATATAAATGGCGATGGTAAAATTGATTCATCTGATTTACTTAAAATATTAAAATATATTTTAGGATATACAAAATTAGAAAATGAATCGCTATACGCATGTGACACAGATTATAATAGCATTGTTAATTCAAAAGATTTATTAAGAATTCAAAAATATATTTTAGGATACATTACATTTAAGTAGGAGGATTTTATGAAAAAAATTAAAAATTATTTATTTTTATTTATAATTGTTTTATTGCCAATAAACGCAAAAGGTTCAACAGGACTTATAGATATATATACAT
>CAKONT010000071.1 GCA_934097255.1 uncultured Bacilli bacterium | reverse complement strand
TTGATTGCGGCTTGTGCTGCTGCAAGGCGTGCAATTGGAACTCTATATGGAGAACAAGATACATAAGTCAAACCAACTCTATGGAAAAACTCAATACTTGATGGATCTCCACCGTGTTCGCCACATATACCAAGTTTAATATTGGGATTTGTTTTTCTTCCATTTTTGGTAGCTATTTTGATAAGTTCACCTACGCCATCAAAATCAAGTCTAGAAAATGGATCTTGTTCATAAATAAAATTTTTATAATATGAATCTAAAAACTTACCACTGTCATCTCTTGAAAATCCAAATGTCATTTGTGTTAAATCGTTCGTACCAAAAGAGAAAAATTCTGCTTCTTTTGCTATTTCACCAGCTAAAATAGCAGCACGTGGAACTTCAATCATTGTTCCTATAATATAATTAATATCACTATTTTGCTCTTTTTTTATTTTCTTTGCTTCCTCTTCTACTATATTCTTTACAAATTGAAGTTCTTTTTTAGATCCAACAAGAGGAATCATAATTTCTGGAACAATATTATAACCCTTTTCTTTTTTAATATCGATTGCAGCTTCAAGTAAAGCGCGAGTTTGCATTCTAGCTATTTCAGGGTAAGTTATAAAAAGTCTACATCCACGATGTCCCATCATCGGATTAAATTCATGTAGTTTAGAACATTTATCTTTTACATATTCCACTGACACATTCATTTCTTTTGCAAGAGCAATCATTTCCTCTTCTTTTGTTGGCAAAAATTCGTGTAAAGGTGGATCTAAATATCTTACTGTCATTGGTAAGTTTTTTAGTTCTCTATACATTTCTTTAAAGTCTTCTTTTTGAAAAGGAAGAAGTTCACTTAAAGCTTTTTCTCTTTCTTCTTTGGTTTCTGATAATATCATTTTTCTTATTTTAGGAATTCTCTTTTCTTCAAAAAACATGTGTTCAGTACGACAAAGTCCTATTCCTTCTGCTCCAAGTTCAAGAGATGTTTTAACATCTTTTGGATTATCAGCATTTGCACGTACCCCTAATACTTTGTATTTATCAGCCCAAGCCATAACACGATCAAAATCATCTGAAATAACTTTATCGACTGTTTTTATATCGCCCTCATAAATTTTACCTGTTGATCCATCTAAAGATATATAATCACCAGCATGATATGTTTTTCCATTTAAGAAAAATTTCCGTTTTTCTTCATCAATTTTTATTTCTTCACAACCCGCTACACAACAAATTCCCATACCACGTGCTACTACTGCTGCATGAGATGTCATTCCACCTCTAACTGTAAGGACTCCCTGTGCGGCAAGCATTCCCTCAATATCTTCCGGTGTTGTTTCAAGACGCACTAAAATTACTCTTTCGTTTTGACCACCCTTACCTAACATTTTAGCTTCTTCTGCGCTAAAACAAATTTTACCGGCAGCACTACCTGGCGATGCTGGTAAAGCTTCTCCTATTTCTTTACTATTTTCTAATTCTTCTTTTTCAAATGTTGGATGTAGCAGTTGATCTAAGCTTTTAGCATCGATTCTTGTTATTGCTTCTTCAATAGAAATCATTTTTTCATCAACTAAATCGCAAGCAATTTTAAGTGCTGCTTTGGCTGTTCTTTTACCATTTCGTGTTTGTAATATATATAGTTTGCCTTCTTGGATCGTAAATTCCATATCTTGCATGTCAAGATAATGCTTTTCTAGTTTTTCTGCAAAATTTACAAACTCTTCATAGCATTTTGGCAAATCTTCTTTTAATCTTGTTATTGGAAGTGGAGTTCTAGCACCGGATACAACATCTTCTCCTTGAGCATTTATTAAATATTCTCCATAAATACCTTTTTCTCCTGTTGCAGGATTTCTTGTAAATGCAACACCTGTTCCTGATGTTTGTCCCATGTTTCCAAACACCATTTTTTGAATATTAACCGCAGTGCCCCAATCATTTGGAATATCATTTAATTTTCTATAAACAATTGCCCTAGAACTATTCCAACTTTTAAAAACTGCACCAATAGCACCCATTAATTGTTCAATAGGATCTTGAGGAAAGCTTTTTCCATTCATTTTTTCTTTATAAACATTTTTAAATCTTTCAACTAACTTTTTTAAATCATCAGTAGTAAATTCTGTATCATACTTAATATTTTTTTCTTTTTTTACCTCATCAATTATTTTTTCAAAATTTGATTTAGGAATTTGCATAACGACATCACAATACATTTGAATAAATCTACGATAAGAGTCATATGCAAATCTTGGATTATTTGTTTTTTTACTAAATCCTTCTACTGACAAATCGTTTAATCCTAAATTTAAAATTGTATCCATCATACCAGGCATAGAAACCCTTGCCCCACTTCTTACTGATACTAAAAGCGGATCTTTTTCATCACCAAATTTTTTATTTTCTAATCTTTCTAAATTTTTTAAAGCGTCTAATACCTGTTTTTTTATTTCATCACTTATTTTTTCATTAGAATCATAATAACAACGACATGCGTCAGTTGTAATTATAAATCCTTGTGGTATTGGTAAACCTAAATTTGTCATTTCTGATAAATTAGCACCTTTTCCACCCAAAATATCTTTTAAATCTTTATTTCCTTCACTAAAAGAATATACAAATTTCATAAATTTTCCTCCTATTCAAAAATATTCTCACTTACAGTAAATCCAGCCTTTTTACTTTCATTAAATTTTTTTATATAACAAAGACCACAAACTTGTTCATAAGTTATATCACAAAATCCATCAATTGCAATTTGATTTCCATCAAACACTGGTTGGTTATTTTGTTTTCTTATATTAAACATTGCTTTAGAACCACAACTACAAAGAGTTGTTATCTCTTCTATTTTATCTGCAAGTTCAAAAAGTCTAATAGAACCTGTAAAACCTCTCGTTTTAAAATCAGTTTTTAATCCATAACAATATACTGTAATATCTTTTTCCTTAGCAAGAAAAAACAAATCTTCTACTTGCTTTTTTGTCAAAAACTGTGCTTCGTCAACTACTATCACCGATACTTCAATGCCATCTAAAATATCAGAAATAACATCATTATCATTTATTAAATAATCAATGCTTTTACTTCCATCAATACCCATATAAATAGTATTTTCATTATTTCCTGCTTGAATATTTTTTATAACTACCACTTTAAAATTCTTTTCTTCATAATTATGAACAGTTCTCAAAAGATCCATCGATTTTAAAGAATTAACTGTTCCATACTTAAAAAATAGTTTTCCCATATTAGCCTCCAACCATATTTTATCAAAAAAAAGATAACTATGCTAGAAAAATAAGGATTTTTATTATACAATTGTAATTGAGGTGATAATTTTTGAAAAAAGGAAAACAAGAAATAGAATTATATGATTTTATAAAAGGAGCGTATTTATCTTTAATAGGAATATTAGCAATTATATTTAATAAAATGCCATATACACTAACTATTCTTTATTTATTTCCAATAAGTTTAATGTTTTTTTCTTTTAAAGATTTAATATATTGTACAAAAAATAAAGACTTAGAAAATAAAATATGGTTTGCTATTCTTATTAGAGGAATTATTTTTCTTTGTTTTAGCTTATTTTTTGTCATTAATTTTAATACCAAAATAGAAGCTATTATTAGACTATCTTCTCTTTTTATAATATTTTATACATCAATAAATATATTTATTGATAATCAAAATAAGAAATATTACATTGATTTTATAATATTATTACTTATTAGTATTATATTTATCTTTTCATATAAAACTATTGCTAATCATTTAATTTATTTCTATATTTTATTTATTTTAATGGGAATAAAAAATATTATTCTAAAAAGACTATATACTATATAGTTTTTTTTATCATATTTTATTACTTAGCATAAATTATTTGTAGGGGGAAATCATTTATGTATAATAATTATAATCCATACTATTATTATCAAAATATGCCTAGAGTTATTCCAAACTATACCTATCAAAACATGCCACAAAATAAAGGATTGTTAAGTCGATTGTTTAATCAAAAAAATACAAGAGATCTAACAAATGCTATCCCACAAGTTGCAAATATTGGTTCAAGTAGAGATCTTTTAGGTCTTGGAGCAGGTGCTGCTAGTTTGGGTAGTGAAGCATTAGGTGCAAGTGCTGTAACTCACGGTTTTTCTTTTACTAACTTTTTAAACGGTGCATCTAAAACACTAGGAGTTATAAATCAAGCAATACCCGTTTTTTATCAAGTAAAACCAATTATTAATAATGCCAAAACGATATTTAGAGTAGCAAAAGCAATGAATTCAAGTGAAGATAATCAAGTAACAAATAACTCTTCAACTAAAGAAAGTGTCGTAAAAGAAGAAATAAAAGAGAACAGTTCTTCAAACCAAAATAATAGTCCAAACTTCTTTCAATAAAAAAAATTAGAGAATACTAGATATTTCTCTAATTTTTTTATGCAGTTTTATTTTCTTTATAATATATTTTTTTGGTAAACCTTTTTTAATATTTTTATACGTATCGATTTTTTTAGTATAATACTCTTGATATAAAGAATCTTTATTATTCATAAGTAATTTGCCATATTTTATTTCCATTTTTGTTAGCTTTTCTGTTCCTTTTTCATACATTAAAACCGGATAAATAATATTTTTGTCGCGAACTAATTCTTCTTTTAAAGTTTTATAATTTAATTCGTTTAACTTTTTTCTTACCAGTTCTTCTTCGCCATTTGGACTAACAATAATTTTTTTTATTAAACTCAAGTCTCCTCTTTCTAAGATATTACAAATAGTAATCGCTCCCATACCTGAAAGAACAAGATAATCTACATCTGTTTTTATATTTGGTATTCCATCACAAGTTAAAAGTTTTACCTGTTTTGTCACTTTATATTTTAATAGATTTAATTTTGCTTTTAAAATCGGACCATCATGAATATCGCTGGCAAGACATGTGCATTTTTTTTCAAGTGCTAAATATACATCAAGAAGTGCATGATCACATCCAACATCTAAAATAAAAGAATTGGAAGAGATAAAATCTGCTATTTTTAGTAATCTTTTGTTGATTAACATTAGTATTGTAAGAAATCTTTCAATTTTTTACTTCTTGATGGATGACGCATTTTTCTTAGGGCTTTAGCTTCGATTTGTCTTATTCTTTCTCTTGTTACTCCG
>CAKONT010000070.1 GCA_934097255.1 uncultured Bacilli bacterium | reverse complement strand
AATTAAAAACATATGATTATCAGTTCCGTTTGATACAATACGGCATCCAAGTTCCATAAATCGATTACAGAATGCCTTGCTATTTATAATTACATCTTTTGCATAGCTATGGAATTCTTTTTGTAAAGCTTCATAAAAACATTGTGCTTTGGCAGCTATAACGTGCATTAAAGGACCGCCTTGAATACCCGGAAATATTACTTTGTTTATCTTATCTATTATCTCTTTACTATTAGTTAAAATAATTCCGCCCCTTGGACCCCTTAAGGTCTTATGTGTAGTAGATGTAACAACATCAGCGTATGGAATTGGACTTGGATGATTATTAGTTGCAACAAGACCTGCAATATGAGCCATATCAACCATCAAATAAGCACCAACCATATCAGCTATTTCACGAAATTTTGAAAAATCAATTGTCCTAGAATATGCACTACAACCCGCAATAATCATCTTAGGTTTTTCCTTGATAGCAAGATTTTTTATCTCATCGTAATCTAACATTTCAGTTTCTTTACTTAAACTATACGATACAATATTATAATCTTGTCCACTAAAACTCATACTATGTCCATGAGTTAAATGACCACCGTGAGACAAATTCATTCCCATTACTTTATCGCCATGATTAAGTAATGCTCTATAAACAGCCATATTAGCACTACTACCAGAATGAGGTTGAACATTTGCATACTTACAATTAAATAATTTACAAGCATATTCAATTGCTGTTTTTTCAAAAATATCGATGTACTGGCAACCTCCATAATACCTTTTATTTGGATATCCTTCCGCATATTTATTTGTCAAAATACTTCCTTGTAATTTTAAAATATCATTAGATACATAATTTTCACTTGCAATTAACTCAATGTTATCTTGTTGTCTTTTTTCTTCTTTTTGTAAAGCATCTTCTAATATCTTATCCATAATAATCACTCTCTTTCACATATTAAATATATATTATAAAATTAGACATTTAGTTAATTATAACACAAATATTATTTTTTAGAATAAAAAAAGAACTTAAAAAAGTTCAAATAAATCTTAATGGTGCGATACAAGAGCCTATTTTGAACACATATATCTATAAAGAACAAACTAATAAATATCAGTTCTATATATAATATATCACATTTTTATAAATTATTAAATACTTCTATAAGAAATGGTGAAATCTTTTCGCTTTGTAATTCTTCTAAGGATTTAATAAATCTATATTCTGAATGCTCTTCCTCTTGCAAAATTATATTTTCAATTTTAGATTTTAATTCACATAAGTATACTAATCTAATAAAAATAAGATTTTTGACTTTGTCTAAATTGCTATCTTCATGTATTACTTTTGTTGGTATAATATCTAAGCCAACTTCCTCTTTAGTTTCTCTAATTACAGCTTCTCGAGGTAGTTCGCCATACTCTGATAATCCTCCAGGTATATCCCAATATTCTGGAAATGTTGTTTCCTGCTTTGATCTTTTTGTAACTAAATATCCATCTTTTGTCTTTATCAAAGTATGAACAATTATTTTATTTCCGTTCATTATAATCACACTCCTACAATCTATTTTATCATATATATTGACTTTGTACATAAAAATTGCTAGAATAAAAAGTTATTTTAAGGAGGTATTGCCATGATAATTACTATCGATGGATTAGATGGAGCAGGTAAATCAACTTTAGCAAAAAGTTTATCAGAAAAATTAGGTTATGAATATATAGATAAACCAATATATGAATTATTTAATGTTAAAGGCGATGATAATTATTTATATGATGAGATATATCATATTCAAGATTTGATTTATAATAAGACAGATTCTAACACACTAAAGAGCTATTTTACTGGACTAAGTCTTTTATACATAAAAGAATGTATGTCTGATAAAAATTTAATAATTGATAGAGGTTTACTATCAGCATTTGCTTTTAATGGTGATGTAAATTCAAAACCTGTGTTTGAAACTTTAATTAACCTTGGAGTATTCTTTGATGCAGCAATTATTGTTACTGTTTCAAATGAAGAAAGAATTAAGAGAATTAAAAAAAGAAATGAAAACGATCCAGATTTAGAACTAGATAAAATTAGAAATCTTAGATATGATTCGATGAATCAATTTATACTTGAACATCCAGAATTACCTTGTTTTATTATAAATACAGATAATTTAACTCAAGAGCAAGTTTTAGAAGAAGCATTAAAATGCATTTCCATTTTAACAAATAGCAAAAAATTAATAAAATCGAGAAAAATAAAATTTAAAAATGACTAGATTATCTTTTTCTAGTCATTTTTAATGCTTTAGAACCTAAATTATAAGTGTTAGCATTATCAATAGTATCATATAAATAATCAACAGGTTTATCAACCTCATTAATATCGCTTACTAATCTATATTCGGAATGTTCATCTTCTTGTAAAATAATATTCTTTTCATCTTGTCCATCTAATAATTCTGCTTGATAAACAATTCTAGTAAAAACAGTCCCTTTTGATTCATCATAATTACTATCTTCATGTAAAATTGGACCGATAGAAACATCTAAGTTTACTTCTTCTTTTGTTTCTCGAATTGCAGCAATATTTGGTGTTTCACCTTCTTCTACCATTCCACCAGGTATATCCCAATACTCTGGTAATGAATTAGGTTTTCCTCTTTTAATTGATGTCCTCTTAATTAATAAATATTTATCATTTAATTTTACTAAAGCATGTGCAATTAATTTAAAATTTTGCTTATTTTCCATAAAAGTCCTCCTTTTTTATATATTCTATAATAAAAAGTAATAAATTACAATTATTTTTCAGTATTATATTTATTTTTAATATTATTTTTTCCAGTAATTAATTTATAAATTGTTATATAGCTTCCAAAGGTATGTAATGGAAAAAATAACAAATCACTTATTATATTGATATGATACTCATTTTTGATATAACTTAATTTAATCAACAATTTATTAGCAAAATAATTAATTCCAGTTACGTAAAAGACAACTAAAAATAATGTTAACGCAAATAATCTTATATCAAATATAGCAGAAAATATTATGCCCAAATAACATATCAAAGGAAATAACCACCATGATAAAAATGCTTTAAAATTTAAAACTGTCAATATAAAATTTTTAATTGTTTTTGTATTATTTTTAAAATAGTTAAATGCATATAAAGGACCATTTACCCAAGTTGATTGTTGCTTTATATATATTTTTTTACTTCTTGCAAAATCAGCTTGTTCCATAAAAGGAATTGGTTTAATGGAAATATTATTTATATTTAGTCGGTAACCAAACTCATTATCCTCATTTATTTCACTTTCTGAAAAACAACCGATTTTATCAAAAATTTTCTTTTTTAAAAATAAACCGTGTCCTATACAATATTTAAATTCTAATTTTATATCATTTAAATACTTTCCCATTTCATAAACAACAGACCATCTATTTTGCCAATTTTCAGCACTTTTCATAACTCCATTTAATCTATCATCAAAAAAACTAACTTGTTGTAAAACTACATCATCATTAATATTATTTAAGACATATTTAAAAGTTTTTCGTTCTGGTTGAGAATCTATATTATAAATAGCAACTATATCATCATCTTTTAATTTTTTAATAACATAATTAATTTGATTAGCCATAGTTCCAATAGTGTTTGGACAATTAATTACTTTTAAATTATTAGCTTTTTGCATTTTTATTTCATTATTAAGTTTGTTATAAGTTGCCATACTCTTTTCTTTAGAAGTAGTCACATATATAACATCACATATATCATTTATACTTTTAAAATAATTAATAGACTTTTTTACATTATTAACTTCATTCATGGCAGGAATTATAACAATTATTTTTTTATCAATATTGATTGATAAATTATGTTTTTTATTTAAAAATGCATATGATTTTTTTAATCTAATTATTGATTTAATATTTGTAAATACAAGTAATATTATGCAAACCCAAATAAAATACAACATTATAATTCACTTTCTTTGATTGCTTCTTTTATCTCGTAAAACAAATCTATCAACATCAGTGGTTTATCACGATGATTTTCAATAATATTGACCAATTCATCGACATTTTGAGATGCATCAATAAAACTAATATTGAACATTGAACCTAACCTCTTATTCAAAACTTTATAAAAATTTATTTCCATATCTAGATAATTAAGATTGTCAAAAAAATGTTTTCTTTCTTTTGTCTTATCCATATTCTTTCTTTCAATAATCTTTTGTTTATCTAAAACCAAATAAATTATTCCAGTTATATAATTATTTAAAGTTATATTCCTCATAATTTCATCGATCATCTTTAATTTTAATTTTTTTGTAGTTGTTTTATTATAAAATAAATGAGTTATTCCCATTAAGAAACTAGTATCTAACAATATATTTTCCTTATTTAAAACATTTACTCTTTCTATAATACTATTTATTTGGTTTGAATAGTCATCTAGTGTGTATTTTTTATATTTAAACTCTTTTATATACTTAAATTTTTTTTGATAATTACCAATTGTTGATTTTCCAATTGCAGGACAACCATCAAGTAAAATTTTACTATTAAACATTTTAGGATTAGTAATATTTTTAAATATATCAGAATTATACAATACTATTTGTCTATATTCTTTAGTACTTAGTATATTATTAACTGCATAATAACAATTAGAAAAGAATAATGAATATTTTAAGTAATAATTATAATCAACCAAACTATTTTGTGTTCCCTTTTCTTTCATTAATTTTAAATGATTTAAAGAAATGAGTTTATATGGATAAATAATTAAATAAACAAAGGATGGAATAGTTATTTTATCTTTATCAAGATTTTCTTTTATAATCCCAATTATTTTATTTTTTTCAGTTAAAGTCAAAGATTCTGTATAAATAGTATAAAGTATTGTTGATATAATAGTTCTATCCAAAACTGTATCACCATCTAATTGTTTTTTCTTTTCTATCTCACTTTTTATGTAATATAGTTGTCTATCAAAATTATTCAGATTCTGTTTAAACTCAGTTTCCTTTATTATATTAAATTTACTGAAATTGTTCTTTATATATGTTGTTTTACCAACATGTACATTACCTTCTATTCCAATTACCATATGTTTAAATCCTCTGTACCATGAGGTATTGTTTCATAAATATTTTTATTATTATCTCTTAAGTAACTCATAAATTCAATATAATTAACTTCGGCGATAGAATATAGATTTTTTATTTCTACTATTTCGTATTCTGATAATTCTAACTT
>CAKONT010000069.1 GCA_934097255.1 uncultured Bacilli bacterium | reverse complement strand
TGGTGATGTACTTCACGAATTAAATAAGAGAAAAATCGAATATTATTTGGTTTACCCTAAAAGAGAACTTAAAGAAGAGTATAAAAAAAGAGCAATTTTAAGAGGTAGTGATAAAGAATTTATAGATGGCTTCTTTGCAAATTGGGATAAACATATTGATGACTGTGAAAATCGTAGGTGTAATAATAAAATAGTCTTAAGTGAAAATCAATATTTAAGTGATGTAATATTTAAAATAAAATAATAAAACCTATAAAGTAGTTTGTTACTTTATAGGTCTTTTTTTATTTTTCATAATAATTTATCATAAGTGCTTTTTTTACATCTTTCATTGTTTCTTTTGCAACGCTTCTTGCATTTTCAGAGCCTTTTAAAAGAATTTCATCAATTTCTTCAGGATGTTCTTCGTAGTATTTTCCTTTTTCTCTAAATGGTTCTAGGAATTTATTCATGTTGTTAATAAGTTCTTTCTTGCATGCAACACAGCCACGTTTACCAAGTTTACATTCAGAACATATAGTATCTAAATTTTCACTACCTATAAGCTTGTGGTAGTAATAAACCATACATTTTTCTGGATCTGCTGGATCATCTTTTTTTATTTTGTTAGTATCTGTAACAGCACTCATTATTTTTTTAGAAATAGTATCTTCATCATCTCTTAGATAAATTGCGTTTCCTAAACTTTTTCCCATTTTTTCATTACCATCAAGGCCTTTAATTCTTGATACTTTACTTAGGTATGCTTCTGGTTCCTTTAAAGTTTCTCCATAAATGTTGTTAAATTTTCTAACTATTTCACGACACTGCTCTAAAAGGGGAAGCTGATCTTCTCCAACTGGAACAAGTTCACCTTTAAATGCAGTTATATCTGCAGCTTGGCTAACTGGGTATCCAACAAAACCATAAGTTACACCTTCACCAGTGTTCCCAAAAATAGCTTTTTTCTGTGCAATTTCTGTTTTTACTGTTGGGTTTCTATAAAGTCTTGCCATTGTGACAAGGTTAGAATAGAAAACTGTAAGTTCAGCAATTTCAGGAATCATTGATTGGATGAATATTGTTGATTTCTTAGGATCAATTCCTACTGCTAGAAGGTCTATTGCAATTTCTCTAACATTTTCACGTACTTTTTTAGGATTATCAAAATTATCTGTTAATGCTTGTACATCAGCAATTTCAAAATAAGAATTATAATCATCTTGAAGTGTTGCCCAATTTCTAACAGCCCCAAAATAATGCCCTAAATGTATTCTACCTGTTGGTCTTATACCTGTTAAAATTGTTTTTTTCATATATATTCACTTCCTTTAGAAACATTTTAACATAAATAGGTTTACAAATAAATATAAGCTTTTACATTTTGTTGAATTTTGTATTTTCGTATGTTATACTTTGTTTAGAAAAGTAGTGTAGAATTTGGCAACTGAATATTTTATGGAAGGAGGAAGTATAATGAAGTTGCTACGTGCAACACTTTTGTTGTCTTTTTTAGCGGTAATATGTTCTTTAACAATAGTTGAAGCTGTAGGTTGGACACCTGTGACTTTAGGTAGGTATAAGGAAACTTATACATCAAATGCCTATAAGAAGACTCAAACTAGTCCACAGTACATTAGGTGTTATAGTGCTGTTGATAGTGTTACTGGTGCAACTGATAGAGCCGTTGAAGTTCGTTTATTAAATTATTCTTTGGCTGATTTGGTTGTTAGTAATTGGACTGAAGTTATTGTTAATGGTACAAAGGAAATTCCACAACATACTGAAGATAATCATCAACCAGAATTTGATTATAAGATGCAGCTACGTGCGAAAAGAAGTACTTTTGCAAAAGTTGATTTTTATGGTTATTGGTTTTTAAATGAAGATGGAATGAAATAGTATATTTGTTGTGAAAAAAATCATTTTTTTGATTTTTTTCTTTAGGAGGGAAAATGGTAAGACTTTTTTTGAAGAAAAATGGGGTTATTATTGTAACCATCATTTTTTTAGGATATCTTGTAGTTAATGGATATGTTTATGAAAAAGAACTTTTAAATGGCACTAAGTATTGTGATGCAGTTAAACAATGCTTAGCTGAAAAAAAAGAATATTGTCCTTCTGTAGATGTTGCCTGTAAGATAAGACCGTATAGTCTTGATTCTACTACTGTATTTTTTAATATCTTAGTTTTAGAAGGGTTTGGTAAATTTTTCTCAATAGAGTTATTTAGTCCACTTTTGATAATAATAGTAACAACTTATTGGTTTCATCAAAATTTAAAAAGTGGAAATTTTAAGAATGAACTGACAAGAATGAGTTATAAAGATTTTTTAAAAAAGAACTACAAACGAATTCTTAAAATAGGACTTATATTACCTTTGATGCTTGTATTTCTTTATATACTTTCTTATACAATTAGTACTGGTTTTCAAATGTCACAAGATATGATAACTGGGAAAGATCCTACTTCAAGTATAGATTTAATATTTAGAAATAAAGTCCCAATATATTTGCTTGTAATGTTAATTAACATTTATCTTAATAGTTTATTTTATAGTAATCTTGCTCTTATTACAGCAAAAAAATTTAAAAATCCAATAATTTCAATAATATGTGCTTATTTAATATTTTTTGCAATTACTTTTTTCTTTGAAGTATTTTTAAATGCTATTTTTTATCATTTATTTGGAATTACTGTTTTTACTTGGTTAACACTGCTTAATTTTTATGCATATGATGGAGTAAAAAGCCTTACTGCAATGGTCTTTCTTGCTTTGTTTTTATGGGGAATTACCGGTTACATAAATTATAAGTATTATAAAAATAAAGAAGAGGTGATAATAGACAGTGAAAAATAATAGTTATACAAAAGAATTTACTATTAGTCTTTTAAAGAGTAAAGATTATTACACTGTATATTTGCTCATAATAATATCTTTGTTATATGCTTTAATCTTTGACAATTCGAATAGTCTTGTTGGTTCTGGTATTTTCTTTTGGAACTTAGATATTTTGATGTCTCCTTGCACATTGTTTATTCTTTTTAGTATTTGTTTTTCTACAATTCTAATTATTAAAAAGTATAATGAATCTACTTTTGCACTTATTAGATATAAAAGCAAAGAAGAATATGTAAAAAAACTTTTGTTAATCGTTATTGGTGTTAATACCGTTATTTTACTTTTAATTTTTTCTTCACTATTGTTAATTTCTATCTTTAAAAATTTTTCATCAGTAACAAATAATTCAAAATTCTTTTATTATGATATTTCTTATGGAACATATTACGTTTTTTATATAATTAAAATTTTTATCTTGATTCAACTTTTGTCTGTAATTTCCGTTCTTTTATCACAAATATTTAATAAAAATATTATAATTATTTTGTATTTTTTAGTGTCATTATCATATTTTACTGGTGAATACAAAGAGGTCGGAATAATATCTTCTTTTAGCAATTTTAGATTTTTATTCTTTGATTATTTTAACATGTATCAGTATGCTAGTTTCTTTCACGAGATTTT
The DNA here is from genome assembly GCA_934097255.1 of uncultured Bacilli bacterium. The sequence continues at coordinate 1,943 of CAKONT010000069.1, read as the reverse complement.
ATACACTAGCATATACATAATGTGCTTATTGATAGTTACAAATATTTTGTATGAGATTTTAAAAAGGAAGGCTATAGAGGTTAAAGCATGAAATATATGTATTTAAATACTTTAAATTTTATTCGTAGCAAAGAAAATAGAATATTCTTGATATATTTATTAGCAGTAATAATTGGTTCTTTGTATTTTATTGATTCTAAGTCTTGTGTAAATATCTTATACACTATTTTAGGAGTCAATTATTCTTATAGTGAGCATAGTAACATAGATTTTATTTATTTTTACTTTAATTTGTTGTATGGAATTTTTATTTCTTTAAATTTGTTTTTTCAAGATAGCAAAAAAAATTATGATACGATTTTTCTTAGAATGACAACTTTAAAATGGATTATATATAAAATATTCACAGTTTTTATAACTCTTTTCTTAATTAAAGTTTTGATGTATTTTATTGTTATTCTTGTTGGAATTTTCAATAATTGCGTACCTAATCTAAATATAATCTTAGTTTTTTTTACAGATTTATCTATTTCTTTTTTAACTAGCTTAATTACAATTTTAGCTTATTTATTAAATAAGAAAAATAAAATTTACTTAGTTATTAGTGTATTTTTAATTGTAGTTGTAATTGGTGTTATAAGTTTTAACATCGTTGAACTTGTAAATTTTCTTCCATTGATATTTTTAGCAATACTTGCTGTCTTTTTACTTATAATGGAAGTCTTTAAAAAATTATCTTATTTATATTTTGAGTGATGGAGGATTTATGAAAATAGAAGTAAAGAATGTTAATAAAAAATTTGGACATGTGACAGCTTTAAAAGATGTTAGTGTTACATTTGAAACAGGGAAAATATATGGCCTTGTTGGTAGAAATGGTAGTGGCAAAAGTGTATTTTTGAAAATAGTATGTGGTTTTTATAAACCTACTAGTGGAGAGGTGCTTTTTGATGGAGAAAATATTATGGCTAACAATAAATTTCCTCCAGATACAAGAGCACTTATTGAAAAACCTTGTTTTATGCCGCAACTAACTGGATATGAAAATTTAAAACTTCTTGCTGACATTCAACATCGAATTGGAAAAGAAGAAATTATAAAATCTTTAGAAGAAGTTAACTTAGTAGATGCTAAGGATAAATTATATTTTACATATTCTTTGGGAATGAAGCAAAAACTTGGCATTGCACAAGTACTTATGGAAGATCCAGAGGTAATGATTTTTGATGAACCTTTTAATGGTATTGAAAGGGAAACTGCTAATAAGCTAAGAAAAAAATTAGATAGTATTAAGAAAAATAAAATTATAATTATTGCATCACATATAAAGGAAGACATTGATGATTTGGCTGATGCCGTGTATGAGTTTGATGATGGTAATTTATCTAAATATAAAAAATAAAATATGATTATAAAGTGTGTGAATAATTTGCATTCTGTTATATAATTATTATGGTGAGAGTATGAAGAGGATTTTTATTTGGGCTGGTGTAGTTTTTATAATATTAGGATTATTTGTTTTTGGTTATATCTATTTTAATGGTATTTCTAGCTATTTAAGACTTGAACTTAATGGTGACTCAGTAATTACTATAAATTTAAGTGATGAGTATGTTGATAAAGGAATTAAGACAATATATAACGAAAAAGAAGTTGATGCTAGGGTATTTACTGCGGGTAATGTTGATACAAATAAAGTTGGTGAATATAAAATAACTTATGATGTTAGATATAAAAATATTGATAAGAAAATTACTAGAAATGTAAAAGTAGTTGATACAATTGCTCCTGTTATTACTTTGACTGGTGATAGCGAAGAAAAATATACTGTAGGAGATAAATATGTAGAGAAGGGGGCCACTGCTTCTGATAATTATGATAACAACTTAACTGATAAAATAGAAATTACTAACAATATAGATGATTCAAAAGAAGGCGTATAT
>CAKONT010000068.1 GCA_934097255.1 uncultured Bacilli bacterium | reverse complement strand
ATCTAAATCTAAATATTTTGCATATTTTCTAATTATATCTTTTAATTCTAAAATATCTTTAAACGCTTTATCATTACCATCTTCTAAATTTTCAATCAAAATTTCATCGATACCTAAATCAAGCGATGCTTCTTTTATAGTAATCCCTATTTCTTTTCTTTTTTCTTTAAAAATATCTCCTATTTCTTTCATATTAACCTCTTTAATAATATTATTTAATAAGCCATGTTCTGTATCCAAAAAGGATGGCAAACATTTATCTATTATAACTAATCCTTAAATCGGTTCTTATTTCCCTAGTTAAGGCTCCCCTACCATAATTTGGGTTTCTCACTTGTGGGGTTTACCACGTTCCACTTTATTCGTTTACAAATAAACTCGTCTCTATGGCACTTTTATATCTACTCTAATCATATCAAAAGACTTAGATTATTTTGAAGCCGTTAATGCTTTAAGCATTACCTTAGGTTATTTTTTTCCTAAGCACAAACACTAAAGACAATCACAGTCTTTGTGAGCATGGACTTTCCTCTACATGAATATCATGCAGCGTTTGCCTAAAATAATATTATTTTTCTTCTTTACCAAAAATTACGTTTTCTAATTTCGACAATCTTTTCAAAATATCTAAATTAGAAACATTTTGTTGTTGATTTGGCGTTGCTTTTAAGATTTCTTCTTTAACGCTTTTATCTCTTAATTCTTGTTTTAACTTCAATATTTCTTCAGTTAATTTATCAATATCTTTTTCTTGTTTTTTTATAATTTCAATCAAAGTTTCTTCATCTTTAATAATTAAATCTAAAAATTGATCAACTTCTTTTAACCTATACCCCCTTGTATCAATCTTAAATTCCTTTTCCAAAATATCATTTGGAGTAAGATTAAGTTTATTTTGATACATTTTATCACCAACCTTTTATACTACTATTTTAGTTAAAAACAGATGATTTGTCAATTCAAAAAAGCTTAAATCTTAGTTATATAATTTCTTCCTAATAGTAGTTTTGAATATCTAATATTATTTTTCATATTATTTATAATAAAACAAACATTTTCACTATTCATAATTATTTTCCTCTTCTAAAATATACATAATTTAAAATATAATTTCCATAAAATCGACAAATGAAGTTAAATTTTTCATAAAATTAGCGTTTTTCATAGAAAAAATACGTATTTTATAGTATAATTTTTAAAGGTGATATAGTTTGAAAATTAATTACCCAGATAATATTAAAAAAGTAAGTAAGGAGAAAATAAAAACATATTCTAACAGAGGCATGCTTCTTGAAGATGACATAAATGAAACAAACAACTACTACTTAAAAAAAGATATCGCTGTTATTTATAAAAAGCCTACTCCTATTCAAATTGTTAAAACAAAAGATAAAAAAATAACTGAAGCATATTTTAAATTACCATCAACAACTGATTACAATGGATTATATAAGGGTAAGTACATTGACTTTGAAGCAAAAGAAACTACTTTAAAAACTAACTTCCCTCTTAAAAATATTCATTTACATCAAATAAATCATATAAAAAAAGTATTAGAGCATGGCGGATGTTGTTTTTTAATTGTTAGGTTTGTTAATTTAAATAAAACATATTTGCTTTATGGAGTAGATTTTATAAATTTCATTTCAAATGAAAAAAGACAGTCGATTCCACTTAATTATTTTAAAGAGAAAGGTTTTGAAATAAAATTAGGATTAAATCCTAGGTTAGATTATATAAAAATACTAGAAGATACTGGAGGTACGATATGAAAAAAATAAAAGGTTTTTCCTTAAATAAATTAAAAAAATTATTTAAGAAAAAGAAAAATAGTGAAAAAAGTAAAAAAGATGACAATATCTTTACTGTAAGCAAGGAAAAAAGAAGAATAGAAAAAGAAAGAAGAAAATTAAAAAAGATACGAGAAGGAAATTTTAAAAGTGAAGAAAGATATGTTGCAAGAAAAATTAAAAAAGAAATGATTATCTTTCTTGGAATTTGTACATTAATAGTTTTCATTATTTGTAAAATTTTATTTGGCTATACTTTTGTTGCAATTGCTTTTGCTATTTTATTTATCCTTGCAACATGTTTTACACAAATTTTGGATAATAGTAGTAAAAATAGTGCAATAAGAAAGGGAATAAAAGGAATAAGTATTATTGTTTTACTTATTGGTACGATTGCTATTATTTCTTTTATTGCATTCTTTATATATGTTGCAGTAAAAGCACCGGAATTTGATGTTTCAAAACTTGAGCGAGGAGAAACCAGTTTAATTTATGATAAAGATAACGGTTTAATGGGTACGCTTGGAACAGAAAAAAGAGAAAAAGTAACTTATGATGAATTACCGGAAGTTTTAATCGATGCGATTGTAGCAACTGAAGATTCGAGGTTTTTCCAACATAATGGATTCGATGCACCAAGATTTATCAAAGCTGCTTTTGGACAAATTTTAGGTAGAAATGCCGGTGGTGCATCAACACTAACTATGCAAGTTTCTAAAAACAACTTTACTACATCTGATGTAAGTATCGTTCGTAAATTTACAGATATCTATTTATCGATTTTTAAAATAGAAAGAGCTTTTACTAAACAAGAAATAATCGAATTTTATGTTAATGCTCCTTATTTAGGAAGTAATTCTTATGGAGTTGAACAAGCATCTATGACCTATTTTGGTAAAAGTGCTAAAAATTTAAATCTTTCAGAAGCAGCACTTATTGCTGGACTTTTCCAAGCACCTAGTGATTATGATCCAAATGTTAATAAAGAAGCCGCTTATGAAAGACGTGAAGTTGTTCTTGAATTAATGCTAAGACACGGTTATATAACAAAAGAAGAAATGGATATAGCAAATTCAATTTCAATTGAAAGTTTACTTAAAAATTCAAGTTATGCAGTAGCAAACGAATATCAAAGTTACATTGATGAAGTTATAAAAGAAGTCATTAAAAAAACAGGATTAGATCCTTATCTTTATCCAATGCTTATTTATACAAACATGGATAGAGGAAAACAAGAGACAATAAATGCAGTCTTTAACGGTGCAACATACGCATGGCCAAACGATACAGTTCAAGCAGGAGCTGCACTTATTGAAAGTAATTCAGGAAAAGTTTTAGCAATCGGCGGTGGTAGAAATAGAAAAGGTGAAAGAGTCTTTAACTACGCTACTGAGATAAATCGTCAAATAGGTTCAACTGCTAAACCACTTTTCGACTACGGACCAGGAATTGAATATAACAACTGGGGTACTGGAAAAATATTTGATGATAAAAAAATAGAATATGCCGGTGGACACATGAATAACTATGACTTTAGATACATTGGTAAAACAACTCTAAGATGGTCTCTTAGAGATTCAAGAAATGTCCCTGCTCTAGAAGCATTTAGAGAAGTAGATAACGCTAATATTTTACAATTTGTTACTTCTCTTGGAATAAAACCAGAAGTTGACGAATACGGTGGATTACACGAAGCTCATGCAATCGGTGGTTTTAATGGCTCAAATCCTTTAACAATGGCCGGTGCATACGCTGCATTTTCAAATGGTGGATATTATTACGAACCATATTTAGTTAACAAAATTATTTTAAGAAATTCTGATGAAGAAATGGAATTTAAGTCTACAAAAACTAAAGTTATGAATGATTCGACAGCTTATATGATAACTGATATTTTAAAAGAAAATGCAAGAGATTATGGTGTTTCATCAGTTGTTAATACGACAATCGCTGCTAAATCAGGTACTACTAATTATGACGATGAAACAATAAGAAAATATAACTACGGTTCAAATTCAGCTCCTGATGGATGGATATGTGGTTATTCTAATACCTACTCAATGGCAATGTGGACTGGATATACTGAAAATATTGAAGGCGTATACTTTACACAAAATAGTATGGCATATCATAGAAATAATTTATATAAGGCTCTTGCTTCAGGAGTATTTACTGAAAATACAGGAGACTTTACAAGACCATCTAGTGTTGTTTCTGTAACTTTGGAAAAGAATACTGAATTACTTCCAAGTGAATGGACACCGGCTGATATGAAAGTTACTGAATTATATAGAAGAGGTACAGAACCAACTGAAATATCAAATGCTTATGTACCATGCGAAAATGTTACTAATTTAAAAGCAAAAATTGATAATGGTTCAGTTATATTAACATGGGATGCTCTAACAGAACCTAAAGATGACAAAAAAGATGATAGTTGGGGCGAATTTGGCTACTTTATTTATAAAGATAATGAATATATAAACTTTACAACAGATACTAAATACGTACTAGATATTGACTCTCCATATGGTGAATATAAAGTTATAACAGGATATAGAAATAAAGATACAAATAAAAGTAGTGGCGCAACCGTGACATTAAAATCAGATATATCCTTTAAGTATAATGGTTCATACGAAGTAACTCTTAATGTTGGAGATACTTTTGTTGAAGAGGATTCAATCATTACTGTATATGACAAAGATAAAGATGTAACAAATAATGCCAATATAGATAAGGTTATATATGATTCAAATAATGAAATAGTTTCTTCTATTTCAACATCAGTTAAAGGTACATATAAAATTATATATACTGTCATGTATAAAGGTGAAAGTGAATCATTTATCAAAACAGTAACAATAATTGACAAAAAAGAAGTAGAAAGTTTGGATTGATTATCCAAACTTTTTTTAAGATATTGATAGTTTTTGTTTATTATTATATAATAATAAATGTATTAAAATATTGAATTTAAATAAAAAAAGGAGTGCACTATAATGGAAAAAATAGATAAAGTAAAAAATAAAAAAAGCTTTTGGGAAAGTATAATAAACGTTCTAACTGTTATTTTATTCGTTTCATTTGGATTTATATGTTATTCGATTCTTTTAATAAATGGAATTGAAAACGAATTAAGATACGTTGGAATGGGAGTACTTTTTCTAGTTAATATTTTAATTTCCCTAGTTCTTAGAAAAATAATTAAGAAAAATAAAGCATGGAGATATATTATATATATCATTATTCTTATTATATTTACGGTAGTTCAAAGTATAGGTGGATATTATATTTATAAAACCTACTCTACTCTAGATACTATTAATAAAAATAATATCACATATAAAACTGACATTGTTGTCTTAAGTAGTTCTGGTATTGAAAAAACAGATGATTTAACTAATAAAAAAATTGGAATTATAAAAGATGAGACTTCAATCGATGGATACATATTGGGTGTTGAAATTATTAATAAATATAAACTTGAAGATAACGCAACAGTAGTTGAATATGATAATAATACAGCTTTAATCAATGATTTATATAATGAAAAAATTGATGCTATTATTATTACAGATAACTATATTGACATGTTTTCTAAAGAAGAAAATTATAAAAATATAGCAAAAGATACAAAAATATTATTTACAAAAGAAAAAAGTTTTTCTAAAGAGGAAATAGCCAAATATACTGGAGATGAAATACTAAACTTAAATAAATCT
>CAKONT010000067.1 GCA_934097255.1 uncultured Bacilli bacterium | reverse complement strand
ATCAAATAATTGAAATTGGTGCTGTTAAAATTAAAAATGGACAAATAATTGATCGTTTTGATAAGTTAATTAATCCTCATAGAAAACTTGATAAACATATATCAGAACTTACAAATATCACTGATGATATGTTAAAAGACAAGGAAGATGAAGAAGTTGTTGTAAAAGAATTTATTGAGTTTTTTAAAGATTTACCAATGGTTGCGCATAATGCTAAATTTGATGTTTCATTTCTTGAAATGGCATATAAAAAATATAACTTAGGAGAGTTTAAAAATCCTGTTCTTGATACTTTACAAATTTCAAGAGGATTAGAACCAGATGTATTTAGACATTCCTTATCTGCTCTTGTTAAAAGATATGATATTCCTTGGGATGAAAATGCTCATCATAGGGCAGATTATGATGCAGAAGGAACAGCTCTTATTTTACATAAAATGTTAAAAGTGCTTGAAACTAAAAAGATATTTAAAATGAATGAAATAGATAATTTAGTATCTAAAGATGATATATATAAATTTGGTAATTTATATCACATAAATATTTTAGTTAAAAATCAAGTTGGTTTAAAGAATTTGTTTAAATTAGTATCTTATGCTAATACAAAGTATTTATATAAAACACCGCGTATTTTAAGAAGTGTTGTAAACGAATTAAGAGAAGGTCTTCTTATTGGATCTAGTTGTTCAAATGGTGAGATTTTTTCTCTTGCTAGAAGTAAAAGTGATGAAGAAATAGGAGATCTTATGAACTTTTATGATTATATTGAAGTTCAATCACCGGAAGTTTATAAATATTTAATTGATACGGAAGATTTTAAGTCATATGATGAGATGATTTCTAATATTAAAAAAGTTATTTCTGTTGCAAAGAAAAAAAATATGATTGTTGTTGCAACTGGAGATGTTCATCATTTAGATAGAAGTGACAAAATATATCGTGAAATTATTGTTAATCAAAAAGTTCCCGGTGGAGGAAGACATCCATTAAATAGGTCATCTATTAAAGATATTCCATCACAACATTTTAGAACAACAGATGAAATGCTTCAAGATTTTTCATTTCTTGACAAAGATCTTGCATACGAAATTGTCGTTTTAAATACTAATAAAATTAAAGATATGATAGAAGATGTTGTAATCGTTCCTGATACGAATGGAATTCCTTTTTCACCAATTATTGAAGATTCTAAAAATTTAATTAGAGAGATTTGTTATCAAAAAGCTCACGAAATATATGGAGATAATTTACCGGATATTGTAAGTGATCGTCTTGAAAAAGAATTAACTGGTATTATAAATGGTGGATTTGATGCGATTTATTTAATTGCTCAAAAACTTGTTAAACACAGTAACGATGATGGATATTACGTTGGAAGTAGGGGTAGTGTTGGTTCTAGTTTTGTTGCAACAATGCTTGGTATAACTGAAGTTAATCCACTTCCTGCTCATTATGTATGTCCAAATTGTCATAAAACTATATTTCAGGACGAAAATGGAAGAAGTTTTGGAATGGATTATCCATCTGGATATGATTTACCTGACAAGTATTGTGATTGTAAAACTAAATTCAACAAAGAAGGACAAGATATGCCTTTTGCAACATTCTTAGGATTTAACGCTGATAAAGTACCGGATATTGATCTTAACTTTTCAGGAGACTATCAAGCTAAGGCTCACGAATATACCAAAGTCCTTTTTGGAGAAGATTATGTTTATCGCGCCGGTACAATAGGTACAGTTGCGGATAAAACTGCGTTTGGATTTGTTAAGGGATATTTTGAAGACAAAAATATTACCGGTATTAAAAATTTAGAGGTTGAACGTTTGGCAATAGGAGTTACGGGAATAAAAAGAACAACAGGACAACATCCAGGAGGAATAGTTGTTGTTCCAGACTATAAAGATATATTCGATTTTACTCCTTATCAATATCCAGCAGATGATGCTAACGCCGCATGGTATACGACTCATTTCAATTATCACGATATCGAATCATGTTTATTAAAACTAGATATACTAGGACACGATAATCCGACAATATTTAAAATGCTAGAAGATTTAACTGGAATCAAAATGAGTGATATTCCAATGGACGACAAGGAAGTAATGAGTTTATTTTCTTCGACTAAAGCGTTAAATGTAACACCGGAACAAATTAATTGCCGTATTGGCTGTATTGGGTTACCAGAATTTACTAGATTTGTTATGACAATTGTTGAAGAAACAAAACCAACAACATTTGCGGAACTTGTTAAAATTTCTGGTTTGTCTCACGGTACTGATGTATGGAATGGTAATGCTCAAGAGCTAGTTAGAAATAATGTTTGTCCTTTTAAAGAAGTTATAGGATGCCGTGATGACATTATGACATATTTAATAAATCATGGATTAGAAGCAAAAGATGCGTTTAAAATAATGGAATTTGTCCGTAAAGGAAAAGCAAGTAAAGATCCAGCAAAATGGGTCGAATATAAAAATCTTTTAAAAGAAAAACATATTAAAGATTGGTATATCGATTCATGTCAAAAAATAAAATATATGTTCCCAAAAGCTCATGCAACAGCATATATTTCAGCAGCGTGGAAAATTGCATGGTTTAAAATAAATAGACCAATAGAATATTATGCAACATGGTTTAGCGTTAAAGGTTTAGCATTTGATCTTGAAGTTTTAGAAATGGGTTATGATAAAATAAAAGAAAAATTAGAACAATTACAAGAAAAAAAGTTTGGTTATACCCCTAAAGAAAGTGATTTAATAAGCGTTTTAGAAGTTGCTCTTGAAATGAGTGCTAGAGGTTTTAAGTTTTCAAATATCGATATAACTAAATCAGATTCTAGAAACTTTTTAATAGCAGAAGATAAAATAACTCTTATACCACCTTTTAGAGCATTAGATGGATTAGGAGATACTGTTTGTAATACAATAGTTAAAGAACGTCAAAGACAAGAATTTATAAGCATAGAAGATTTTCAAAAACGTGGTAAAGTTAGTAAAACTATCATAGAAAATATGAAATTAATGGGAATATTAAAAGACTTACCAGAATCAAGTCAATTAAGTTTATTTTAAAAAATATCCAAAGTATAGAGGATATTTTTTTCTTGAATAAAATACATATTTAGGCTATAATTAAATGGAAATAATTAATATGGAGGATTTTCGTATGAAATTAAATGTAGGAGTTGTTTTCGGAGGAAAAAGCGTTGAACACGAAATAAGTATTATTTCTGCTGTTGAAGCTATGGGATATATGAACGAAAACAAATACAATATTATACCTATTTATATAGATAAAAATAACGACTGGTATACTGGAGAACATTTAAAAGATATAATGAGTTATCGTGATATTGCTTTAGTTAAAAGATATGCAAAAAAAGTATCTCTTGTTAAAAATGGCAAATGTTTTTATTTACAAACAATGGGATTTTTAAAAATTAATATTACTCTTATCGATGTTATTTTACCAATTGGACATGGAACATTTCTAGAAGATGGTTCACTACAAGGATATCTTGAAATGATTGGTATTCCATACTTAGGAAGTGGTGTTTTAGCATCTTCTATTGGAAACGATAAAGTTATATTTAAAGAACTTTTAAAATCTAATAATATTCCTGTTCCAAATTATGTTTGGTTTTATGATCATGAATTTAATGAAAATAAAAATCTTATTTTAGATAAGATTAAAACTTTAAAATATCCAGTAATAGTAAAACCAGCAACATTAGGATCTAGTATTGGAATAACAAATGTTTTAAAAGAAGAAGATCTTATTAAAGCAATAAAAGAAGCAATAAAATTTGATAAAAAGATTATTGTCGAAGAAAAAATTAAAAATTTAACTGATGTAAACGTTAGTATTTTAGGAAACTCAAAGCATTGTATTTCCTCATCTATCGAAGAAATTAATACAAGTGAAGAATTTTTCTCTTTTAAAGAAAAGTATGTTAGTGGTTATAACAAATTAATAAAAAAAGAAAAAAAATCGAAGCCAGTGTTATCTAAAGAAATGATTGAAGATATTAAAAATTATGCTAAAGATGTATTCCGTTTAATTGATGCTTCCGGTGTTAGTAGAATTGATTTTTTAATAGATAGTAAAAATAACCTTATATATGTAAGTGAAATAAATACAATGCCTGGTTCTTTATCAAGTTATTTATGGCTTGAAGATAATAAAAGTCAAACTGAATTAATAGATGATTTATTTAAAATTAATATGGAAGAATATAAAGAAAAAAAAGAAAAGATACTATCATTTTCAGGTAATTTATTAGAAGACTATGATATTTTAGATGGTAAAAAATTTAAAACAAAGAATAACTAAATTTCTTTGTTTTTTTAATAATTTTATAGAAAAGTTAAGCAAATCAGATTTTAAACCTAGTGATTGTGCGTTTTCAAATTTATATTACACTTTAAAAATTGATAGTATTAAAAATGTGAAAAAATTGACAATAATTAATTTACATATTATAATTTGAAAGAAATTTTATAAAAAGGAGACTAAAATGGGAAAGATTTTAACAGGATTAAAACCAACAGGTGATTTAACATTAGGAAATTATATTGGTTCTATAAAACAAATGGTTAATTTGCAAAACGAAGATAAATATGATTCATACTTATTTGTTGCAGATTTACATGCTTTAACAATTCCACAAGACCCCCAAAAAGTAAATGAAAGAATAAGAAAATTTATAGCAATGTATATTGCATGTGGAATAGATCCTAAAAAGAATACAATATATCTTCAATCAGAAAACGAATATATACCAGCAATATCATATTTATTAGAATGCACAACTTCATATGGCGAGGCATCAAGAATGATTCAATTTAAGGAAAAAAGCAAAGAAAACGCTAACTTTTCTGTTGGATTATTGACTTATCCAATTTTAATGGCTGCGGATATTTTATATTGTGATTCTGATTATGTTCCAGTAGGAATTGATCAAAAACAGCATGTAGAACTAGCAAGAAATATTGCTGAAAAATTTAACAATAGATACGGAAAGACATTTACTTTACCAAAACCACTTATAACAAAGGGCGGTACAAAGATCAAAGATTTAAAAAATCCAACAAAAAAAATGAGTAAATCGGAAGAAAATCCCCAGGGAGTAATTAGCATGTTTGACGAAGAAGATAAAATAATAAAAAAAATAATGAGAGCTACAACAGATAGTGATAATGTAGTTAAGTACGACCCAGAAAATAAACCTGGAATTTCTAATTTGTTAAATATTGCAACTTCGCTTAGTGAAATCCCAATTGAACAGATTGAAAAAAGTTTTGAAGGTAAGGGATATGGAGAATTTAAAAAATATGTTGCAACATTAACTGCTTCTCATATATCAAAGATTCAAAAAAGATATAACGAATTAATAAATAGCGATATGCTTGATATAATATTAGATGAGGGAATACAAAAGTCTAAAGAACTTGCTAGTAAAAAATATCAACTTATGAGAGAAAAAATGGGAATTGTAAGAAAAAAATATACTAAAGATA
>CAKONT010000066.1 GCA_934097255.1 uncultured Bacilli bacterium | reverse complement strand
ACATCAGGATCTGTAGAGATGATAGCAAAAGAAGAATACACACCAAGCTTTGATTGTAAAACAGATGGAAATGGAAAAGGAATATTAAGATTAAATATAGGATTAGTAACAATAGATGAGTATTTAAAATCCGGTGGAAAATTTAATAGTTCAAGTGATACATTAAATAGTTATTTAACACCGAAAGGCTATTATTATTGGACAATGAGTCCCGCCGGCTTCACTGCTTATAATGCTTATACTTTTGCGTGGACTGTTAGTGGTAATTCTGCTGGCGATTGTCGTGTCAACTACATCTCCCCTTCTGTGCGCCCGGTCATTTCTCTGAAAGCTGATACACTTATAAGTGATGGAAATGATGGAACAAGTGCTAATCCATATCAAGTTGTAACAGAGTAATTTATTTATATTTAAGATTGGTAAGAAAACTAAAGATTAAGTTTTCTTTTTTTTCTTTATTATTCTTTTTTGTTGTGTTACAATTGTTATAGTAGTAAGAGGTGAATAATTTGATGAAGATAGATTTTTTTTATTGTATTGCTATTTTATCAAGTTTAACGATAATTGTTCTTATTTTAGTTTTTGTTATAAAGAAAAGGGGAGTTGTTAAGTTATCTAAACAATTGGAGGAGTTGGAACGTCAAAAGAATTTAATTGTTAGTACTCCTATTGCATCTGAACTTGCCAAAATTGAAGTTATTGTTAAGAATTCTAAGTTAGAGGATAAATATGCTTCTTGGCAGAAAAGATATAATAATTTAAAAGATGTTCGTTTTAAGGAAATAACTGATTTTATTTTGGAAGTTGATTTTTTAATTGACGAGAAAAAGTATAAGGAAGCTAAGGTAAAGATTGTTGACTTAGAAATGGAGATATATAAGTTACGTGTTACTACTGATAATTTACTTGATGAAATAAGGGAAGTAACGATGAGTGAGGAAAGAAATAGGGCAATTGTTACTAAGTTAAAGAGTAAATATCGTGATTTGGAAAGAACGTTAAATAATAATAAAAATATTTATGGTGATACGTATAAGTTTATTGAACTTCAACTTGAAAATATTGAGAAAAGATTTTCTGATTTTGAAGAGGTAATGGAAAATAATGATTATAGTGAGGTTGTTTCAATTGTAAAAGTTTTAGATGAAATGATTGCTCATATTAGTGAAGTTATAGAAGAGGTACCGGATATTATTTTACTTACAGAAAAGATTATTCCGGATCGTATAAAAGAGGTGTATGAAAATTATAATAAACTTCTTTTAAAAGATTATCCACTTTCATTTTTAAATGTTGAACATAATGTTGAAGAGATTGAAAATAAAATAAATGGTATTGTAGATAGAGTTAAGATTTTAAATTTAGAAGATAGTATGTTTGAACTTAAAACTTTTTTAGATTATTTAGATAATTTATTAAATGATTTTGAAATAGAAAAAAGAAGTAGAAGAGTATTTGATGAAATGGCTAATTCTTTTAAGACTAAGATTACTAAAATAAATAATATAGTTAATGATATTTATGAACAACTTGATGATATTAAGAATATGTATAATTTATCAAGTGATGATTTGACATATTTAGAACAAGTAAATAGTAGTTTATATGATATAAATAATAGTTATAATGCAATGATTAGGGATTTAAAAGAAAAGAAAGAGCCTTATTCTGTTTTAAAAAGTGTTATTGAAGACTTATCTACTAAACTTTTAAGAATTGAAGAAAGTTTAGAAGAGTGTTTAAATTCTTTAGGAAGTATGCATGATGATGAGGTACGTGCTAGGGAACAACTTAATGAAATAACAGCACTTCTTAAAAGTAGTAAACAAAAGATAAGAAATTATTCACTGCCTATTATTTCTAATAATTATTTTGTTGAGCTTTCGGAAGCTAATGAAGCTATTTATGAAATTATAAAAGAGTTAAAAAAGACTCCTATTACTATAAAAACTTTAAATATAAGAGTTGATACAGCAAGAGATTTATCTTTAAAATTATATAATACAACTAATGAACTTGTTAAAACAGCAAGGCTTTCTGAAATGATTATTACTTATGGTAATAGGTATAAACCTATGGATAAAGATATAGAACATGGACTTGATGTTGCAACACAACTTTTCTTTAGAGGAAATTATAAAAAGTCTTTAGAAACTTCTATTGCTGCTATTAATATAGTTGAACCTGATATTTATAAAAAGATGTTAAATATTTATAAAAATGAATAACAACAAAAAATTGTTGTTATTCATTTTTATAAAAATCCAAATTTTTATTGTGATTTGTCTTGCTTATTTTCTTCTTATTGGTATAATAGTAGGTAATATTTTTAAGGAGGAAACATTATGAATAAAACGAGTTTACCAGTTATTGTTTTACGAAATATCATTTTGTTTCCTAAAAGTGAAATTAGATTAGAAATTGATTCTGCAAAAGAAAGAGAACTTATTTCTTTAGCTTTATCTTATTACGACAAACATATATTAGTTGTTCATCAAGAAGATGCTTTAGAATCATCTATTAATATGAATCTTTTACCTAGAGTTGGTGTTGTTGGTTATATTGAGATGAAAATAGATATGCCAAATCAGGTAACTAGAGTTGTTATAAAAGGATTAAATAGAGTTATATGTGATGAGTATGAGGAAGACGATGAAAAGTTTTTAAAGACATATGTAACTCCTATTAGTCTTGAAAAGTTATCTAATGAAGAAGAGATTGCCTATTCTAGAAGTCTTGTTAAGCAGTTAGAGTATTATATCGATAAAAATCCTAATATGAGTAATAGTATTTTATCGCAAATAGAAAATTTATTTGATCTTAATAAATTAACGGATATTGTTTCCGATTTTTTACCTGTAAGTTATGAAAGAAAACTTGCATATTTAGAAGAATTAGATCCTACAAATAGAGTTATGATGTTAATTGAAGATATTAATCAAGAACTTAAGATAATTAATTTAGAAAAAGAAATAGAAGATAAAGTTGGTAAGAATTTAGATAAGGCTCAAAAAGATTATTATTTACAAGAAAAGCTTAGGGTAATAAAAGATGAATTAGATATTTCTTATGACAAGGATAAGGAAATAGATGATTTAAAGATAAAAATAGATAATTTAAATTGTAATAGTAAAGTAAGAAAAAGACTTTATGAGGAACTTAGAAGATATGAAATAACTCCTGTTACTTCTCCAGAGATATTGCTTATTAGAACATATATCGATTGGATGTTAAGTCTTCCTTGGAATAATATTACTAAAACATCTCCTAATTTAAGAGCTGTTTTAAATAATTTTAATAAAACTCATTATGGTTTAGATGATGTTAAAACAAGAATTATAGAGTATTTAGCTCTTGAATCATATAAAAAAGGTAATAGTCCAATTATTTGTTTAGTTGGTCCTCCAGGAGTTGGTAAAACTTCATTTGCTAAAAGTATTGCTACTTCAATTGGACGTAATTTTGTTAAAATATCAGTCGGTGGTATAAACGATGAAGCTGAGATAATTGGACATAGAAGAGCATATGTTGGTTCTTCTCCTGGAAGAATAGTTCAAGGGCTTAAAAAAGCTAAAACAAGTAATCCTGTTTTTGTAATAGATGAAATTGATAAAATGTGTAAAGATATAAAAGGAAATCCAACATCAGCACTTTTAGAAGTCTTGGACAAGGAACAAAATAATGCTTTTTACGATAATTATATCGAAGAAGAAATCGATTTATCTGAAGTATTTTTTATTACAACTGCAAATTATGAGGAACAAATTCCTTTTGAGTTATTAGATAGATTAGAAATAATAAAAATAGATGGATATACTGAATATGACAAGCAAAAGATTGCTGAAAAATATGTTATTCCTAAAAGTATGGAAAAGCATGGACTATCAAAAAGTAGGGTATCTTTTAGTAAAGAAGCTATTTTAAAAATTATAAGAAATTATACAAAAGAAGCGGGAATAAGAGATTTAGAAAGAAAAATAGATAGTATTTTAAGAAAAATAGTAATGGATATTGTTACTAATTCAACAAAAAATAAATATCTTATTACAGAAGATTCTATAATAAAATATTTAGGAAATGATATATATATAGATAATATTTTTGATTATAAATCAAGAATAGGGGTTTCTAATGCTCTTTGTTATACTGCTTATGGAGGAGATATTTTACCTATTGAAGTATCTATATATAATGGCGATGGTAAAATAATTACCACTGGTTCTTTAGGAGAAGTATTTAATGAAAGTGTTAAAATTGCTTTAAGTTATATTAAAACAAATAACAAAAAATTAAAGATAAATAACGATACGATAAAAAATGTGGATATTCATTTACATGCTCCTTTTACATCAGTAAAAAAAGAAGGACCAAGTGCAGGTATTGCTATAACAACTGCAATTATTAGTTTTTTAAAAAACAAAGAAATATCAAAAACTGTTGCATTAACTGGAGAAATATCTCTTCATGGAAATATTTTACCAGTCGGGGGTATTAAAGAAAAAATAATTGGGGCTAGAAAAGGTGATATAAAAAAAATTATATTACCTATGGCAAATAAATATGATGTTTTAAAACTAGATGAGGAAATAAAAAAAGATATAGAATTTATTTATGTCTCAAATTATGATGAAGTAATAAAGGAACTTAAAATATGACAAAAGAAAAAGATATAAAAAAAATAGAAGATTTTATGCTAGATATGGGCGATAAAGAAGTAATAATTAGAGATGATTATTTAAATACATTGTTAATGTATTTAAATACCAAATATCTTTTAACAATAGATGAGTTAGACGAATTATATGATCTTGCTGAAGACAAGTTATGTTTAGATGTTAACTATAAAATATTTGCTAAAATAGCAAGAGAAGAGGATTTTATGCTTTTATTTAACGATAACTTTTCTCTTATTTTTAGTCGTTTTGTTATGTCTACAAGACATTTCTTAGAACAATTTCCAAACGAAGAATATTGGGATAATTTAAATGATTTAATAGTTTTAGTAAATTTAAAAGTCCATGAAGCATGTAATAATCCTTTGTTAATAGAAAAACTTAAAGATATCTTAAAAAAAGATTATTCTAAAAAGCGTCCCCTTATAGATAACATTTATCTTGCAGTAGTTGAAGTATCTAATAAAGTATTAATGGAAGAACTTGTTTGTATGAATTATTTTTCAGATGACAAAGAACAATTTATGAAGTTTATTAATAAAGAAAAGTTAGATTTTTTAATAGATGAAATAGATAAAAAGTTTTTAGATAAAAATTTTATTGAAGAGTTTAATAATCCTTTTACAAGAATAAGAAAATAGTCTTATTCTTTTTTAGTTTCATATAATTTATTGAATGGAGGAAATTTTTATGAAACAGATTATTCCTTTTAAAAAGGATATTACATTTAAAAGTGTCATAGGGGAACTTACAAGTATTTCTTTAGATAATGATTTGCAACTTAAAGGAGAAGACTTAGTAGTTGGCAATTTTTATATAAAGGGAAGATATAAATTAACTAAAGCAAGTCAAATAGAAGAAGAGTTTAGC
>CAKONT010000065.1 GCA_934097255.1 uncultured Bacilli bacterium | reverse complement strand
AAACGCATCTTTGGAGGAATAATTTAAATAATAGGTGTAATTTTAAAAAAATTATATATAAATATATAAAATCCAAAATAAACGTGTCAAGTTTATTTTTTTTAAAACTTTTTTGTAGTATTTATACTACATTTATGATATAATATTACTGGAGGCGATTTTATGGGTTTTCATATAGTTGAAGAAAAGAGAAAAAATGGTGTTTGCCTTATCGTTAGATCTTCCTTTAGGGATGAACATGGTAAATCAACATCTAAGAATTGCGGTGTCTTAGGTACTGTTGATGAATTTAAAAAACAATATGGCGATAATTATAAAGAAGAAGCAAAACGTCAAGGTGAAGATATTTATAATAAATGGCGTAAGGCTAATTCTGATAAATTTGTTTTTACTGTGCTTGCTGATGAAGATGAAACTGAAGATAATGTTTTTTACTCATCGCAGCTTTATTTGCGTTCTGTTTGGAATCAATTAGGATTGCCAAAATTTTTATCAAATATTAAAAAAGATAGTAAAGGAAAATGGAAATATGATTTAGATGAAGTTGTATTCTTTTTAACAAGCATACAAATTTTAAATTCATCATCTAAATTATCTGCCTTTAATAGTGCATGTAATTATTTATTTAAACCTAATAATCTTACTATAGATTCACTTTATGATTGTTTAGATGTTCTAAATAAAAATGTTGATTATATAAATAATTACACTTATAAAAGAGTAAAAAAATATTTAGATAAGAATTCTGATTTGTATTTTTATGATGTCACAACAGTTAATATGTCGCAAACTGTTAACGAGAATACATTAATAGGTATTAAAAAAGGAAAAGAAGGAATATATGGACCGTTAATTCAAATTGGATGCGTATGTGATCAATGGGGATTGCTTGTTGGATTATATGTATTTAATGGTAGAGATAGTGAACAACCATCTTTAAAAGAGCAAGTTGAATTAATATTCAAAAGCGATAAATGTAAGAATGTTGTTATTTGTACAGATGCTGGATTATGTAGTGCAAAAAACAAGCGCTTTTTAGAGCAAAAGTTTAAAGGATATATTATGACTCAGCCATTATCATATAAGAAAGTACCTGATTTTATTAGAACATGGGCAATAGATACTAAGTTTGATAATGTAGATATGACTAAAGATGAGATTATAGCTAAGTATGACAAATTAAAAAAAGATGAAAGTGATGAAGGTAAAAAGATTGCTGAAGCTTTTTATAATCAAGTTTTTTATAAATCAAGATGGGCAATTTCTGAAGCCAAAATATATGCAGATAAAAACAAAAAAGAAGAAAACAAATACAAATCAATTAATGGTAAGAAAAAGAATGAAAAATACGATTTAACTAAGTTAAAAGACGAAGACTTTTCTGTTCCAAAATCAAAGGAATTCATAAAAATCACTTATAATCAACGTCTTGTAGTTACGTTTAGTTTAAAATATTACTATGAACAATTTCATAAATTAGAAGAAGATAAAGCAAAAGCTTTAAATGCAGTTGAAAACAATTATGATATAGGTAATAAATCAAATAAAGATTATAGAAGATTTGTAAAATCAAATAAAATGACGCAAAATGGTGAAATAGCTGAAGAGATTGCAAACAATTTTGCAAATGAAAAATATGAGTTTGAAAAATCACTATGTGGATTATATTGCCAAGCAACTAATTTAGATAATACACCTGCTGAAATATATCATTTTTCAAGGAATAGATGGCAAATTGAATATAGCTTTAGAACCGCAAAAACTTTTCAAGGTTTTGGAACTGTTTATTTACATAAAATTGAACATATTATTGGTCATTTTGAACTATGCTTTTTAGCACAAGAAGTACTAAAATCCTTAATATATAAAGTATATAATCACATAGGTTATGAAGGTTGTATGCTTGGAAGAAGAAAGGGCAATGATGCTAAATATGATCCAAATGATTTTACTTTAGATAAAATTATTAATGAGCTTTCTTATTTAAAATCAGTTAAAATGGTTGATGATAAAGGAAGAGAAATAGCAAAATCATTAGCAAAGAAGGATGTAATCAACACTGTATTAGCTGAAGTATTTAACTTAAGTGTTACAAAAAAAGGAAAACCGATTAAAGAAATGCTTAATGCAGTAAAATAAAATATACTACATTTTCCGGTTTTCCATTGTTATCATCAAATATTCTAAAAGTGCGATTTTAAGCACTTTTTTTAATGTTTTCGCTCTACCATTTATTCAATATTCCTCCAAAGATAAGTTATTAAATTATAAAACTTTTACTTTTTTTTGTCTATATTATTTAACAAGATTTTTCTTATGCTTAATTGCATAAACAATTATTATTATTCCAATAAATAATGCAACTAATGTTGAAAATACAAACAGTAGCAATTGAGTGTCTTGTAAAAATCTTGGAGAGTAAATGATTTCATAGGTTACTGATTCATTTCCAGCAAGATCATAAATTGTCAACGTGTTGACACCTTTTTTTAGTTTTATATTGAAAGTCGTTTCATTATCATTTAATGCTTGATATTGACCTTCTTTAACGCCTTTATAGCCTAGATTATAGCAAACTAGTGCCTCGCTTCCTTCAATTGTAATATTGCTTTCTCTAGTACTATAAGATGTGCCAGCAAAGGATTTATTATCGATTTTAGTTATTGTTGGGAGAATTGTATCGATTGTAAACTCAATTGCTACCGAAAAATTGCTAGCACCATCCTTGGCGTATATTGAATAGAATCCATCATTATATAGGCTAACTTGCTTACTATTTTCTTTAAACTCCTTTCCATTTAATGTATATATTATTTCAATTTCTTCATTATCATCTATTACATTTACAGTTATAGGGCCATTAGCATACTTTTCATTAAACGGCTTGCTGTCTTTGGTAATTAATTCGATTTTTGGCTCAACATGATCTAAAATAATTGGATTTGATGTGTAGTAATAAGTTTCTTTTTTCGAAACTATTTTTATATGAATGTATTTTTTACCTTCACCCTCACTAACGCTTATTTCTTTAGCAAATTGTATCCAATTGCTTTTAGGATATGTAGTAGTTTCATTAACATAATAATACATTTCCTCTATTTGCTCATTATCTAAATAATAAGCATTAACATCAAATTTATAATTTTTGTATTTTACACTACCTGTTGCCATAGAAATAACAATAATTGGTGGAAAATTCTTAGTAATATCAAGAGCTTTAATATAAGCTTGTGTAATAGTATAATCCGCATCTTTGGAGGAATAATTTAAATAATAGGTGTAATTTTAAAAAAATTATATATAAATATATAAAATCCAAAATAAACGTGTCAAGTTTATTTTTTTTAAAACTTTTTTGTAGTATTTATACTACATTTATGATATAATATTACTGGAGGCGATTTTATGGGTTTTCATATAGTTGAAGAAAAGAGAAAAAATGGTGTTTGCCTTATCGTTAGATCTTCCTTTAGGGATGAACATGGTAAATCAACATCTAAGAATTGCGGTGTCTTAGGTACTGTTGATGAATTTAAAAAACAATATGGCGATAATTATAAAGAAGAAGCAAAACGTCAAGGTGAAGATATTTATAATAAATGGCGTAAGGCTAATTCTGATAAATTTGTTTTTACTGTGCTTGCTGATGAAGATGAAACTGAAGATAATGTTTTTTACTCATCGCAGCTTTATTTGCGTTCTGTTTGGAATCAATTAGGATTGCCAAAATTTTTATCAAATATTAAAAAAGATAGTAAAGGAAAATGGAAATATGATTTAGATGAAGTTGTATTCTTTTTAACAAGCATACAAATTTTAAATTCATCATCTAAATTATCTGCCTTTAATAGTGCATGTAATTATTTATTTAAACCTAATAATCTTACTATAGATTCACTTTATGATTGTTTAGATGTTCTAAATAAAAATGTTGATTATATAAATAATTACACTTATAAAAGAGTAAAAAAATATTTAGATAAGAATTCTGATTTGTATTTTTATGATGTCACAACAGTTAATATGTCGCAAACTGTTAACGAGAATACATTAATAGGTATTAAAAAAGGAAAAGAAGGAATATATGGACCGTTAATTCAAATTGGATGCGTATGTGATCAATGGGGATTGCTTGTTGGATTATATGTATTTAATGGTAGAGATAGTGAACAACCATCTTTAAAAGAGCAAGTTGAATTAATATTCAAAAGCGATAAATGTAAGAATGTTGTTATTTGTACAGATGCTGGATTATGTAGTGCAAAAAACAAGCGCTTTTTAGAGCAAAAGTTTAAAGGATATATTATGACTCAGCCATTATCATATAAGAAAGTACCTGATTTTATTAGAACATGGGCAATAGATACTAAGTTTGATAATGTAGATATGACTAAAGATGAGATTATAGCTAAGTATGACAAATTAAAAAAAGATGAAAGTGATGAAGGTAAAAAGATTGCTGAAGCTTTTTATAATCAAGTTTTTTATAAATCAAGATGGGCAATTTCTGAAGCCAAAATATATGCAGATAAAAACAAAAAAGAAGAAAACAAATACAAATCAATTAATGGTAAGAAAAAGAATGAAAAATACGATTTAACTAAGTTAAAAGACGAAGACTTTTCTGTTCCAAAATCAAAGGAATTCATAAAAATCACTTATAATCAACGTCTTGTAGTTACGTTTAGTTTAAAATATTACTATGAACAATTTCATAAATTAGAAGAAGATAAAGCAAAAGCTTTAAATGCAGTTGAAAACAATTATGATATAGGTAATAAATCAAATAAAGATTATAGAAGATTTGTAAAATCAAATAAAATGACGCAAAATGGTGAAATAGCTGAAGAGATTGCAAACAATTTTGCAAATGAAAAATATGAGTTTGAAAAATCACTATGTGGATTATATTGCCAAGCAACTAATTTAGATAATACACCTGCTGAAATATATCATTTTTCAAGGAATAGATGGCAAATTGAATATAGCTTTAGAACCGCAAAAACTTTTCAAGGTTTTGGAACTGTTTATTTACATAAAATTGAACATATTATTGGTCATTTTGAACTATGCTTTTTAGCACAAGAAGTACTAAAATCCTTAATATATAAAGTATATAATCACATAGGTTATGAAGGTTGTATGCTTGGAAGAAGAAAGGGCAATGATGCTAAATATGATCCAAATGATTTTACTTTAGATAAAATTATTAATGAGCTTTCTTATTTAAAATCAGTTAAAATGGTTGATGATAAAGGAAGAGAAATAGCAAAATCATTAGCAAAGAAGGATGTAATCAACACTGTATTAGCTGAAGTATTTAACTTAAGTGTTACAAAAAAAGGAAAACCGATTAAAGAAATGCTTAATGCAGTAAAATAAAATATACTACATTTTCCGGTTTTCCATTGTTATCATCAAATATTCTAAAAGTGCGATTTTAAGCACTTTTTTTAATGTTTTCGCTCTACCATTTATTCAATATTCCTCCAAAGATAAGAAATATACCATTTTTTTATACTTTAATAAAGTAAAATCAACTTATTTAGATAAAAATGCCAAAAAACTTTAAAGTAC
>CAKONT010000064.1 GCA_934097255.1 uncultured Bacilli bacterium | reverse complement strand
GTATCAGGAGGTATAATGCTTCCAATAGATCAAAACTTATTAAAAGTAAAAGATAAACCAATTTTAATTTATCATGGAAATAAAGATAATGTAATAGATGTAGAAGAAAGTATAAAGTCATTTAATAAACTTAAAAATATAGGTGCTACTAATATAGAACTAAAAATTATCGAAAATGATAATCATTATCTCACATCACATGCTTTTAAAGATAAATATTTATATAACTGGTTAGATAGAAACATAAAAGGATTTTAAAAAATGAATGAAGTAATAAATGCTATAAAAAGTTTAAATAACACTATCTATATAAGTGGTCATAAAAGAGCTGACTGTGATTCACTTTGTTCTTCTATATCTCTTGCACTTATACTTAATGATATAGGGAAAAATTGTAAAGTATATGTAGAAAATTGTGATATAGAAAAGATTGATTATTTTAATTGTAGTGATATTATTGTAAATAAAATAGAAGATAGTTTTTTTACACTTATATCAGTAGATTTAAATAATAACGACCGGCTTCCATCTGATATAAAAGAAGTGTTTGAAAAAGCAAATAAAACAATTAATATAGATCATCACCTAAAAAATGTAACTTGTGCTGATTATATTTGTAGTCTTGAAGACAAAAGTTCAACTTGTGAGATAGTCTATGAAATGTCAACAAAATTAAATGTTCCTATAAGTAAAAAAGTAGCGGAATTGTTATTTACTGGAATAGTTAGTGATACAAATATGTTAGTAGATAACGCTAGTTATCAAACATTTTTAATTATTTCTGAGCTTATAAAAAAAGATATTAATAAAGATTTCTTAATAAATAAATATGTTATTTCAAAAACAAAAGATGAAATGAAAATTATAGCATATATGATAAATAATTTGATATTTGATAAAATACATTACGTTATATTAGATATTAATAAAGAACCTTTCAAAAATGTTTCTTATATTAATATTTCTAAAAAATGTATACCAGTTATAATGTGTAATGAAGATATAAAGTTGTTACTTGTTATAATGAATTATGGAAATAAAATAAAAGGAGAAATAAGGAGTAGAGGAAATATCAATTCTGAAAAATTAGCTAATTTATTAAATGGCGGGGGTCATTTTAATGCTTCTTCTTTTTCTTGTAAAAAAGATTTATCTTCTATAATTGATATTTCTAAAAAATATATGGAGAAAATAAAATGAGAGTAGTAAGTATAGGAGATTTAGTATTAGATTACTATTATAAAAATGGAAAGTTATTAGGAATAAATGGGGGTATGACATCGCATAATATTATTGCAAACCTTTCTAAAATGAAAATAGAAACATCAGCATTTGCATGTTGTGGAAATGATTTTCAAGGTAAAATGGCAATAAAAAGTTTAGAAAAAGTAAATGTTGATGTAGAAAACATTAAAATTTTAGATGATGTTAGAACTAGATGTTTTCATGTTTCATATTTTGAAGATAACAATAAATTATCTTTTACTTCTAAAAAAAGATGTCCTTTCTGTAATAATAAAAAATGGTATGACGAAAGTTTAATAAATACTGATTTTATTATTTCTAATATTAAAGAAGATGATATTTTAGTTTTTGATAATTTAAATAAAAAAAATCAAATAATTATCGATAATACTAAAAATAAAAAAATAATTGATCTAGGTCAATACTTTGAGTTTGAAAATTTAGAAAAAGAAGAAATAATTAGCAAAATCAAAAATAAGTTTGAAATCATTAATTTTAACGAAAGAGTATCAAAATATTTAATAAATAAGTTAAATTTAAAAACAGATTTAGAACTATTTATTACTTTATCTCCTAATTTTATGACTATAACAAGAGGAAATATTGGTGCAACTTTTATATATGATAATAAACTATATAATTTTGATTTAATTAACAAGGAAAGAGTTTTAGATTCAACTGGAGCGGGAGATGCTTTTATTTCTAGTATAATAAAAAATTGTATAAAAAATAATTTTAAATATAATCCTAAGTTGTTTGAAAAATGGTATGAAAATTCTAATAAAATAACCTCTAAAGTTGTATCTAAAATGGGAGCAAGAGGGCACATTAATTCTTTGTTTAAAATTAAAAAAACAAATGATTATTGTACGTGTGATGAATTTATTTATATAGAAAGAAAAAAAATTAAAAGATGTAATATAAATATTAATAATTTAGAAACAAGAGTTATTAACGCATTAAATAGTAAAGCATTTGATGAACTAAAAAAAATAGATTTTCAAAATCTTGATAATTGTTTATTTATTGGAACAGGAGGATCTTTTGCAATAGCATATTTTGCATCTAAGATTATAAATAATATTTATGGAACTAATACGATTATAAGTTTACCAAGAAATGTATTGTATAGAAATAATTTAAAAGTACAAAAAGCATTTTTATTCTCGTATTCCGGAACAACAAACGATATTTTTGAAGCAACAAAAGATATTTCTCAAAATAATAAAATTATAATTACCAAAGGTGAAAAGAAAAATATAGTTTTAAAAACAGGAATTAGTAAAGAAAATATAATATCGTATGGAACTTCAAATAATAAAAGAGAACGTGGATTTTTATCATTTGAAGGCGTTATTTCTCCAGCTGCTATATTTTTAAAGTATTATTTTGATAAAGTAAATAATAAAATTGACATAAATGATTTTGTAAAAAATTCCATTATGTTTTGGAATAATAAAATAGAAAAATTAATAAATAAAGACACTATAAAAGATATGGAAAAGCATAGTTTAATAAATTTATTTCGTGGAGATTATACCAATTCAGCTTGTTATGATTTAGAAAGTAAAATAATCGAATCTGGTATATTTAATTGTATTATTAGTGAAAAGAAAAACTTTTCACATGGGAGATTTATTAATTATGAAAATTTAAATAATAATTTGTCAATCTATTTTAAACAAAATTATACATCTAAATATGAGAGCGAATTATTAAAATATTTAGGTTCTAATTGTATATTAATTGAAAGTAAATATGATGGAATACTCGCAGAATTTGATTTACTTATTGCATCTCAATTTATTATATATTATATTGGTAAAGTTTTAGATATTGATGTATCAAAACCAAAATATTCTAATGAAGCTATGAAAATATATTTTTATAAAGGTAATTTATAATATGAAATTTAATTTTTAAAAAAACTAGGATTTATTTTTAAAATTATAAATTCTAGTTTTTTATTTGTTTTTTTCTATTACTAACGGTTTAAAGTTTTTAATTGCTTCTGTTAGTTTTTTATGTCTTATAATAAAATGGATAACTGGGCTTTTATTTTTTGAAATGATAACATAATTATCTTCAATTATTGTTATTGATATATTATTAAATGTATTTTCATTGGTACAAATAGTTTTATAATTTTTATTGTTATAATTTAAAGTTGATTTTAAGTGCATAAAATATTCGTCCCGTAAATATTTTATTTTCTTATCATAAAATATATTTTCTAGTGATAAATAAATATTATTATTTTCATAATTTGTATTAGAATAATCATGTATAATGTCAGTAATTTTATTATTTTTTAGTATCTTTTTCATATGCTTTTCTTCTTCAACTTTATAATTTTTTATTTTTTCTATATCTTCTTTTGATAGTTTATTTCTTTTTAATATTTTATCAAGTAGTTCATCAGATATAGTAAATATAGGAGGTGAGTTTAAAAGTCTTGTTCTATTACCATTTATTTTTTCATCATTTAGTAAAAAAGTTTGAAACATATTTATATTTTTTTCATTATAAATATCCATTAAAGAGTTAGCTTTTTTTAAAAGAAAATTGCTTTTTGTTTTATAATAATCAAGTTCTTTTTGGTTACTTGTTAAATAATATTTTCCTTTTTCGTGATATCCTTTTATACATTCACCATATAAAATATAATTACCAGAAACATAGTTTAAATGACCATAAACACTATTTTTAGAATCTTTTAAATAAAATGGAGAAACTTGACCAGTCATATAAATTGGTATCCAACTTTCAAGCCCTAACATCATTTCATTAAATGGTCTATCTAAATTGTGAATTATATTTAAATGAAGTCCTTTTTTTAAACACATAGCGATAGCAAACATCCATTTCTTACCAAAATCGATATCACATGCCATATCTTCCATTGGCATGTCAGAACACATAAAAATATCATCACTTGATTTAGATAACAAAACTGCTTTAAAAAAATCTAGCTCTCCTTTTTTCATTTCAGAAAGTCCATAGTATGTTTTATTTTTGGCTTTATAAAAGGGGATAGTTGGAACTTTTAATTCATCAAATTTGATTATTTTTATATAGTCATTCAAATCGAAATCATTTAAGTTATTTAAAAAATCATTTATATAATCTTTCTTTTTACTTATATCTTTATTATTTACTAGATAATCAAAAATTAAAGCAAACAAATTATTACTTTTAACTTCTTTTCCAATAAGAGTTGTAATTTTTTTTAAACTATCTGTGTCGCCATATTTTGAAGTAATAAAATTACTAACTTTATTACAAAAAGACATCGGATCAGCAGTTCTTGCCTTACCGTATCTAATTCTAGATATATGAGAAGAATCAAATGCAATAGCTTTAGACATTTCATTAATATTTATTTTAAGTGTAATAATAAGTTCATTAAAATTTTTACTAAAAGATTCATAATTAAAGGAATCATTGTTAATTATAATATTAGATAGTTCTTCATAAATATTGATATTATTATACTTTGTGATATTTTTTTCATTTATAAGATTTTCTATCGCATCGCTTATTCTTTTTAAATGTTTACTATTTATCTTTGGGGTTCTTTCGCCACTTCTATATCTACTTATAACAGATTCAGAAACTCCTGAAATAATAGATAATTCTTTCGAAGAATAATTTATTGCTTTTATATATTCGTTTAATTTATCTTTAAAAGTCATATTATCACCTCAAGAACTATTATACTATGAATTATTTATAAAAAAATAAAAACTTACCATTAAAAACAATGATTTTAATGGTAAGTTGATTGCAAGGTATTGGTTTTTTATTTATACTATAATAGTAGTTTAGGGAGGAATATAAAAAAATGAAGAAAATATTTTTGTTATTAGCACTTGTAATTGGTATATCGTTATTTAACATAACTGTATTTGCTGAAGATAAAAACGAGGTAATACTAAATTTTGAAGATGGAAATATAAACGATGGGTATGTCTTATATGATAAGATAGGAAAATTACAACTATTTAAAGATGATGATTTAGTTATTAATATTTCAAACGGTATGACAATTGATTTAAATGAAGCAGAGTACAAGTTTATTATTGAAGAAATTGAAGATTCAAGTATTACTGGTGCTAATACATCTATAAAACTAAAAATTAATAAATGGTATTATCCTATTATAGCAATAAATGAAACTAAATCTACATTCAAATTAGATTCAAGCAAATTTAATGGTACATTAGATATTGAATTTGAAAGAAAAAATGTTGCTTATAACCTAACAATAAAAAATGTTTATGATCAATTTAAAACACTTCCAAATGATGAAATAGCGGCTTATGCATCAATAGCAGG
>CAKONT010000063.1 GCA_934097255.1 uncultured Bacilli bacterium | reverse complement strand
TAATAAAACCATATCATCAGCAGGACTTCCCAAAAGTTTATTAGCAGCAATCAAACCTCCGACAATAACAGAAGCACTGCTTCCTAAACCTCTTGTAACAGGAATTCCTGTTTTAATTGTAATTTTTATATCACTGGCACTTTGTCCCACAAAGTTATAAAGTAATTCAATAGCTTTATAAGCTAAATTATTTTCATCACGAGGAATAGAATAAACATCATAAATATCATTTTCATCAATAATGTTAATTTCAATACCGCTGCCGGGCATAACTGTTTCTTCAACAGTAATTTCATTATAAACAGGTATTGCAATTCCCATACAATCAAAACCGGGTCCTAAATTTGCCGAAGTAGCAGGAACTTTTACACTAACCTTCATATCTTCCTTTTACCTTATTTGAATAGGCATTATTAAACAAATATAATTTTCATCACTGTCCGGTTCAAAAACTGTAGCTGATAAACTTCCGTTTAAACCGATTTTAACATTTTTTGATTCCATAATTTTTATTGAATCCAATATATATTTATAATTAAATGCTATAGCTAAATCATCGTTATTATATTCACATTCTATAATATCTTCAGAAGTACCCGAATTAGGTGTTTCTGCTTTTAAATTAAGTTTATTCTCACTAAACATAAATTTAACAATACTTGTTCTGTCATTAACCATAGTCGAAACTCTGTCTAATGCACTGATTAAATCTTCTCTTGAAATTACAGAGTTATTAGCTGTTGATTTCGGAATTAATTGTTCATAAGGAGGATAATCACCTTCTATTAATCTTGAATTAATGGAAAAACTCATTGTTTTTAAAGTTAATTTTGATTTATCAATTATAAATGTAACTTTTTCTTCCGCAATAAAAGAACAAATTCTGACAAATTCATTCAATGTTTTAGAAGGAATAACTAATTTTGCCTCTTGATTGTCTTTATTTTTAATAGTTTCAACGATTCTTGTTAGTCTGTTACCGTCTGTAGCAGCCATTTCAAGTTTATTTTCTTTTATTAAACAAAATACACCTGAAATAACATTTCTGTTTTCATAATTAGCAGCTGCATAAGCAGTATATTTTATTGATTTTAATAACGGTTCAAGTTCTATTTCAATTTCGGTTCCGTTATTTGAATCATCTTCTATTTTAGGAAATTCTTGAGCAGAAATACCTATAATTTCAAATTTTGAATTTCCGCATTTTATACTAACTACATTATTATCTTCATTTAAAGAAAATTCCACGGGTTTATCAGGTAATTTAGCTGCAATTTCTAAAAGTTTTTTAGCAGGAAGAGTAATTTTACCTTCTTTTTTAACAGCTACCGTGGTTTTTGCTTTTATTGATATTTCTAAATCCGTTGCACTTAAATTTAAAGTATTACCTTCAGCTTCAAATAAAACGTTAGCTAAAACAGGTTGAACATTACCTCTTTGAGCTGTAATTTTTTCTACTATTTTTAATTTGTTTAACAAAGATTCTTTATCAATCGTAAAAAACATAGTTACCTCAATATTTTCTTATGTACATATTGTATAATAAAAAAAATTTTATGGCAGTTCCTTTATATTGTGTTACCTTTTTATATGTTTTTATATTTATATTATTATTTACTGTATTTTAAATAATTAAAAATAATAGTAGTAATAAGCAATTTAAAAAGTTGTATAAAAGTGTTTTAAAGTATTGTGTTTATTAAGTTTTATCCTTGTAGAAAACTTGTATAATTCATTTCAAAACTTGTGAATAAAATGTATAAAACAAATAATATTTTTAAATAAAGATTAAAAATCATAATTTATTAAAAAATTTTGTACAACTTTTTATAGTAGTTTTCTACAAGTTTTGAACAGGTTATGTATAAAAAGTATTGTAAATTTTTGATACAAAAAAAGCATGGAAACATGCTATTTTATTGTTTTTCATGATTTGTTTTTATTTCATTATTTTTTTATGTCATGTACTTTTATTATTGAGCCTGTTCAAAACTTATTTTTTAAAATCAGAACTTTTTTTATCATGTAAAAATTTTGCAAGTTTATGTTGTTCAAAACTTAAAGCAAAATTATATAGTGCTTTTAATAATGTTCTTCCTGATTCTCTTTTTGCAATTATTAATGTTTTATTATTATTGTTTTTTGCAAAATATAATTCTGTTTGTAAAATGATATCAACTTTGTTTAAAGATGGTGTATTTAACCTTTTTATCAGCCATTCATTTAATAAAATAACAGAGTTTTTATCTTTGTTCTTTTGTAAATATTTTGAAAATTCTTTTAATATCATATATAAATTATAATATATTTAAGTTTTAAAGGAATGTTTTTATTATGGATTTATTAGAATTAAATATTTTAAAAAAGATAGAACCGGTTTATAAAAAATCATTCATAATAACTTTTTTGATAGCTATAATTGTATATTTTACAATTATTTCAAACTTATTTTGGGGTAATCATGATTGGGAAAATATTCAAAAGTCAATAATTTTAAATGAATCATTATATGAATGCAGATTTGCTGCTACTATTTTACAAACAATTTTTTGTTTAAAATTAATACCTTATATTATTTATTTGTCGGATATTACAATATTAATAATTTCGTTATTTATGATTGCCGATTATTGGAATGTTCCTAAAAAAGTATCAAATTTAGTAATTTTTTCTTTATTTTGGATTTTAATGCCTTCAACTTTAAGTATATTGTATTATCAAGCTTTATCTTTAGGTATTATTTGTTCTGTATTTTTTTCAATATTATCTTTAAAATTATGTTTAAAAATAAATAATAAAAAAAATAAATGTTTAAAAATTTTATATTTTTTATTGTCTATTATCTTTTTATATGTTTTTGTTTTAGGAACTTATCCTGTTGCTTTAAATATAATTTTAGTTTTAATTATGGGAAAATTATTAATTGAATTTAAAAATTCAAATTTTCAATTAATAATATTTAAAGAATTTTTTAAAAAATATAAATTTTTTATATGTAATATTTTAATATCTTTAATATTTATTATTTCTACTTTTTATATTTTGAAATATTTTAATATTTTAAATGAAAATTTTTATACTATTAAATTAACTTATATTGATATGATTTTTAATCGTTTATTATTTGTAAATAAATTATTTTTTAATTCTTTAATTTCTTGTGATCCGTTTATTGGTATATATTCTAAAATTTTATTATTATTTATTTTAGGATTTGTGTTATTTATTTTTTTAAGACAATTAAAAAATACAAATTATTCAGTAAAAAATAAAATAATTAAATTTTTAACTGTTTTTATTTTATTTTACTTATTATTTTTAGGTTCTTTATTATCTTTTTTAATATCTTCAGGTTTAAATGAAATAACACCAAGAGTTTTACATTTTGGATTTGATTTTGTTTTTCTGTTTTGTATTTCAATTATTTTAAATGAAACGAATTTAAAAATTAAAAATATATGTGTAATTATTATATTTTTATTTATATATAATTCTGCAATTAATAATATGTATGCTCAAAAAGTTGAATATTTATCATTTAAAAATGAATTATTACTTCAAAACAGGTTATTTATGAGAATAACAAATGATAAAAACTTTGACATAAATAAAAAATATTTATATTGCCAAATAGGTCAATATGAAAATTTTAATAAAAGATTTTATATTGGAAATTATGGTAATGCAAAAAATGATGAGCTTTTATATATATTATTTGTTTCACCTGATTCTCCTTCTTCCGGATTAAAATATTTAGCTGATAAAGATTTTATTTTTGATGGTGATTTTTATTCATACGATATAGATGATAATTTTGATGAACAAATGTATGATGAACTGTATGATTTTATTATGAATAAAGCTAAAGTTTATCCTTCAAAAGATTCTATTTTTATTAGTGAACATTATATATTAGTTGTATTTGATAAATTATATTTGGACTTTTTAAAAACAAAATTGAGCAAACGTTTTAATTCTAAATAATTTTAATAAACTAAACCTTAAAAATCTTTAATAGTAAGACTTTTAATTTAGTATATACTTCTTTCGTATGATAATTTAAATGTAGTGCTTTAATTTATTCATAATTATGTATGATTTAAAATTCAGCTTTGACTGCTAATATTACACTATATTCCTTGGAAAAAACGATGATACACATATCCCTAATCTACAGCTATGATGAAATCATAGCTTTTTTCTTTTGTTAACGTATATCCTTAAATATTTTAAATGTTTCTTGTTCTGTTTTAGAGCTTAAATTGTTTTTATCTGATGTAAAAACTTCTTCTAAATAAGTTTTTATTATGTTTTCTTCTTGCTCTTTTTGAACAATATAATAATTTGCGTTTTCAGGGTATTCATCATTAATTTTATTATTATTTTTATATCCGTAATAAGTTATATATGAATTGCTTATTACATTATAGATTTTTCTGTCAGGCAGATAAGCACTAATTGACGAATAAACAAAAGGATTTCCTATTGCAATAAAGGTTTTAACATCAGGTAAATTTTTAATAATGTATTCTGCGGTTTGTTTTCCTCCGGAAAAATTATACTGTATTTCATTTTTTATAATGGGATAAGAAATTAATGTACTAAAACAGAAGAAAATACAGATTGTTAATTCAAGAACTTTATTATTTATTTTTTCTTTTATAATCCAATATCCAAAAACGAATATTAATAATAAGACAAATAATTTTTGATATAAAATTCCGTTAAAGTATATTTTATAAAAAACAAATAGCATAAAACCTGTTCCAAATAATGTTGTAAGAGCAGTTTTTTTATCTTCTTTAAAAAAGAAAAACATTATAATTAAAATCGGAATATAAAATAAACAATTACTTATAAGTCCAAAATTATTATATAAAAACGGAAAAGGTTTTATTATTTCATAAAAATAAGTTTTAGAAATAAGTGCTAAAAGAGAAGTTAACCCTATACTTTGTCTTACTCCTGCTTCAAGTGCGTAGTTAGAGTTATTTGAATTATAAAAAATAAAAAACATAACAGTAAAATGTAATAACAGAATTAGGTTTGGAATAACTATTTTTGTATTTTTTTCATTTAGAAACTTTTTCACATTCTCAAAGCTAAATAAAATAAATAAAGCTATACAAAAACCCAACATATATATATGAGTTTGAGATAATAAAATTATTAAAATAGAATAGATATAAGGTTTTTTATTTCTTTTATCATAAATAAGTGCTATTAAAAATAAAAATATAGGGATGAGAGAATAATTTCTTGAAATTACAGGTAAATAATAAATCATTCCTGAACTTAAAACAAAAATAGTTTTAAAAATTTTGTTAAAAGGAGATTTTAAAGTAAATAAAATGACCGAAGCAAAAACAAAAATAAGGCTTAATATCTGCATTGAAAAAACGCTTAACCCTGATTTTGCTAAGGGTAAATTTAATAAATACCATAAAATCGGATGACCTTCTGTTTTGGTTAAAGAAAACAATTTAGAAATATTGGTATCTCTTACTAAGCACCAAACTTGAGCTTCATCACGCCAAATTTCATGACTAAATATTGTGAAACCGGTAATTATTAGCCACAATATAATTAAACTTATATTAAAATTTTTATTTAAAATATAA
>CAKONT010000062.1 GCA_934097255.1 uncultured Bacilli bacterium | reverse complement strand
CTTCTTTATAATTTGGTTTAAACGTATAATTCATATAAGTAGATAAATCATCTGCATAAATTATTTTTTTAACATTAAGTTCTTCTTTTATTAAGTTTTCAAGTTCAATAAGTTTTTCTTTATTTTTTCCATCTATTATAACTTCACTTATTGGTTGTCTAACTTTTATTTTTTTCTCTTCTCTAACACTTCTACCCATTGAAATAAGTTTTCTTACTAAATCCATTTTTTCTTCTAATTCTTTATTTATTAATTTTTCATCGTATTTTGGGAAATTACTTAAATGAACAGATAAATTGTTTGTAAGATTAGTATATATTTCTTCTGACAAATATGGTGATATTGGTGATAACATTTGTGATATACCAACTAATACATCGTATGTTACTTTATAAACACATTTTTTACTATTATCTAAACTATTACCCCAAAATCTATCTCTATTTCTTCTAATATACCAATTAGATAAATCTTCGGATACAAAATTTGTTAAAGCTTTTACGACTTTATTTAAATCATATTCATCGTAAGATAAAGTAACATATTTTAATAACGAATTGTATTTTGAAATTAACCATTTATCTATTTGTTCATAAGATTCATACGGTATATTATAATTTCTTGGATCAATATTATCTATATTGGCATAAGTTTCAAAGAAAGTATATGTATTTTTTAATGGATTAAAAAACTTAGAATAAACTTCTTTTAAACCCTCCATATCGAATTTTAGAGGTGTCCAAACAGGAGATACATAAGGAAGATAAAATCTTACTGTATCTGCGCCATATTTTTTTATTGTTTCAAATGGTTCGACGATATTACCACGTGATTTACTCATTTTTTTACCTTCTTTATCTAGTAGTAAATCGTTAACTAAAACATTTTTAAATGGCGCGCAACCCTTTATAAATGTTGAAATAACAAGTAAAGTATAAAACCAACCTCTTGTTTGATCTATTCCTTCACAAATAAAATCAGCTGGAAATTGTTTATCAAATAATTCTTTGTTTTCAAATGGATAATGATACTGAGCAAATGGCATTGAACCGCTATCAAACCAACAATCAAGAACATCAGGAATTCTTTTCATATCGCCATTACATTTTGGACATTTCAAATAAACATTATCGATATATGGCTTATGCAAATCAAAGTTTTCTGGAATATCACAAGTTGCCATTTCTTTTAATTCATCAATTGAACCAACCATATGATTATATCCACAACTACAC
This sequence comes from uncultured Bacilli bacterium, assembly GCA_934097255.1. The sequence continues at coordinate 4,407 of CAKONT010000062.1, read as the reverse complement.
TTGTAATATGGAATAGGAGCTCCCCAATAACGTGTTCTTGAAACATTCCAATCTTTAGCATTTGAAAGCCAATTGTTAAATCTTTTTTCGCCAACGTAAGATGGATACCAATTAACTTCTCCATTTGCTTTTAAAAGTTCGTCTTTGAATTTTGATACAGCGATGTAATAACTTGGCATTGCATAATAAATAAGTGGTGTATGACATCTCCAACAGTGTGGATATTGATGTTTTATTCTTTGTTTTCTAAATACTTTATTATTTTCTTTTAAGTATTTAATAATTTCTTCTGTACATGAAAAAACAAATTTTTCTTTCCATGGTCCTTCAGTATAACATCCATCTTCCCCAACTGGATTAATAATAGGAAGATTATATTTTTTACAAACACTATTATCATCAACACCAAAAGCAGGAGCTAAATGAACAATACCTGTACCATCTTCTTTAGTAACATAATTATCACAAGTTATAAAGAATGCTTTTTCTTTGAAATCTATTTCTTTAATTAATTGTTCATATTCTTTATATTCAAGTTCTTTTCCTTTAAATGTATCAATAATCTCATAATTTTCTTTAAAAATTGTTTGAACAAGATCAGTTGCAACAATAAATTTAGTATTTTCAAATAAAACAACTGAATAATCATAACTTTCATTGACACATAAACCAACATTTGCAAGTAAAGTCCATGGTGTTGTTGTCCAAGCAAGTAAATAGATATCTTCATTTTTTAATTTAAAAGGAACATATAAAGTATCAGCATTATCTTCCTCATATCCTTGTGCAACTTCATGTGATGCTAGTCCTGTTCCACAATGTGGACAATATGGCATAACTAAATTACCTTCATAGAAATATCCTTTTTCAAAAAACTTCTTTAAAATCCACCACTCTGTTTCAATATACTCATTTTTAAATGTAAGATATGGATTTTCTGTATCAATAAATTGTCCCATTTGATGAGTTAATCTTATAAACGCATCCTCATTTTCACGAACACTTTTACGACACTCTTCATTAAAATTTTCTATTCCAAAGTTTTCTATATCTTTTTTACTATTAAAGCCCAATTTTTTCTCAACATGATTTTCAATTGGTAATCCATGTGTATCCCAACCAACTTTTCTTAATACTTTTTTCCCTTGCATTGCATGATATTTACAAAAAGCATCTTTTAAGTTTTTCGCTACCATGTGATGAAGTCCTGGAAATCCATTAGCAAACGCTGGACCATCATAAAAGACAAAATAATCTTTTCCTTGATCAATTGATTTTTGTAAAATATTTATTTCATCCCACTTTTTCATTTGCTCTTTTTCAATATTTTCATAAGAGTCTTTTTTTAATTCTTTAAACATAACATCCTCCTTATAAAATAAAAAAACTCTACAAACATAAGGATGCAACAAAATATTTGCCACACGGTACCACCTTATTTCATAAAGTTATATGCTCTTAAATACTATAACGCGTAACCGCTTTTATAAATTTATAAAAGACATCAGAAGTGATCCAAAATATATCTATTTACTAACTCTCACCATACGTTAGCTCTCTTTTAAACACAATATATTTCCGTCTTCCTCATTTGCTTAATGATTGTATATTAACATAGTTTTTGTTAAATTGCAATTATTTTTTTTAATGATTTTACCAGTCATATTCGTCAAGTTTATCTTCTTTTTTAACCTCTTTTTTGGCTTTTTCCTCGCCATCACTCATTTTTCCTTCAACTAAAACATTATTAGGTGTGCATAAAAATATTCCATTACCTAGTTTTTGAAGCGATCCACCGATTGCATATAATGTTCCACTTAAAAAGTCAACAATTCGTTTAGCTTGATCAGGTGTTACTCTTTTTAAATTGACAACAACAGCATTTCTAATTTTTAAATAATCTGCTATTTGTTGTGACTCTGAAAATGCTCTAGGCTCAATTAAAATCATTTTACTTCCACCATTTGTCAACTCTTTAAAACTATCTTTATCATAATACTCATCGTTTTTTACTGGAATATCATCGCCTATATCACTACCCATAAATTTTTTTAATTTATCAAATGCCACAATAACTCCTCCTTATTATATCATTTTACTAATGCTATAATACCATAAAAAAAGCATAAAAAAAAGTAAAATCAAATACTTTTTTAAAAGAAATTAAATTTTACTTTCTACTCTTTAAACTACTTATCTCTTATTTCAATAGATAAAGTATCACAAACATATTTTATAATATTTCTAAAAATAGTATCTACTTCTTTTTCAGTTAATGTTTTAGTATCATCACTAAATGTAAGTGAATAAGCAAGAGACTTTTTATTATTATCTATTCCTTCACCCTTATATAAGTCAAATAAATAAACATTTTTTAAAAGACTTGTACCGGACTTTTTAATTGCTTTTTCTATTTCTTCACAAGTTATCTCATCGCTTGCAATAAAAGCAACATCTTTTTTTATCTCTGGATATTTTGATGATTCTTTGTATTTGATTTTTGAAGGTGTTTTATTATATAACTTTTCAAGTGATATTTCACTAACAAAAACATCATCTTGTTCTATAACTGGATTTATCTTACCTAAATAACCAACAACTTCATTATCAACTAAAATATCTGCACAAATACTAGGATGTATTTCTTTATATGGTTTATTCATTTTTCTAAAACAAATACGATTAGAATATCCCATATAATTTAATAAATTTTCAATAATTCCTTTTAAAACAAAGAAATTATCGTAAATTGTGTTATCTTGCCAAGAACAATTTAAATATTCACCTTTCATTAAGATACCAAGTTTTAATTCTTCTTGGTAATCTTTATGATAAACATTAGCTATTTCATAAATATTTATATTATTTATATTTCTTTTTTTATTATATTTATACGTTTTTTCATATAAAGAAGAAACAATACTTGTTCTTATAATACTTTTATCTATACTCATAGGCATAAGTAAAGCAATTCCTTCTTCGTCGTTAAACATTTCTTCTTCTTTTTTAGATATTAAAGTATATGTTTTAACTTCGTTTAATGAAAGTGCTCTAAGTCTTTTTGATACTTGTTTTCTAAAAAGTGTCCTACTACTATAACTTCCCTTTTTAATTGGCAAAATAGGTAATTTATTTTCAATTTTGTCAAATCCATAAAGTCTTCCTATTTCTTCTGCAATATCATTAACATAAGGTTCTATATCTAATCTTCTATTAGGAATTGTAACTGTAAATTTATCGTTATCTAAAACATAATCCATATCAAGTTTTTCTAATTCTAAACAAATATCATCAATTGATATTTCAATACCTAACATTTTTTTAATATCATTACTTGTAAAAGTTACAACCTTTTTAGTTTTATCTAACACATCATAATCTAAAGTACCACTTAAAACTTTACCAGAAGCATATTTCTCTAATAAATAACATGCTCTATCTAACGCTTTTATTGTATATTCATAGTTTAATCCTTTACCATAACGAATACTTGCTTCACTTTTTAAATTGAGATTTTTAGATGTATATCTAATACTAACAGGATCAAATATAGCACTTTCTATTAAAATATTTTTAGTATTATCATTTATCTCAGTAGTTTCTCCTCCCATAACACCGGCAACTGCAACTGGTTTTTCTTTATCTGCTATAACTATATCACTACTTTTTAAAGTCCTTTTAACGCCATCTAAAGTTACAATTTCCTCGTTTTCTAAAGCATCTCTTACAACAATTTTATTACCTAATAAATCTTTATCGAAAAAATGCAATGGTTGACCATATTCTAACATCACATAGTTTGAAATATCAACGACATTATTAATTGATCTAACACCTGCTTCGGCAAGGCGTTTTTTTATAAAATCTGGAGATTCTTTTATTACGACATCTTTAACCATTTTAGCAAGATAAAATGGACACTTTTTAGTTTTAACTTCTAATTCAAAGCTATCTTTTATATTTTCTTTTATTTCACTATAATTACTTTCAGGAAGAGTTACTTTACGATTTATTACAGCACCTATTTCATAAGCAAATCCAATATGAGAATAACAATCGTTATTGCGGTGTTTATGAACATCTAGTTCAAGTAAAGTAGAAGAAAGTCCTAAGTATAAAGAAGCATCACTACCAATTGGAGCATCGTCCATAACTTCATAAATACCTTTATTATAATTTTCTTCTGTTTTATCTTCTAAACCTAATTCAAACAAAGCACATATCATTCCGTTTGATTCTACACCACGAATTACTCCTTTTTTAATAGATATTCCATTAGGTAAAAAACATCCTGGAAGAGCAACAATAACTTTTAAACCTTTTCTAACGTTTGGTGCTCCACAAACAATTTGAATTATTTCTTTTAAAATATTAACTTTACAAATATGTAAATGATCACTATTAGGT
>CAKONT010000061.1 GCA_934097255.1 uncultured Bacilli bacterium | reverse complement strand
TATAAAAAAATATAAAATTGATACAGCATCTAGTGGTAATTCAATAAATGGTTTTAATAATATCAACGAAATTCTTGTCTGGATATCAGCAGTAGAAGATATAAAAAATGGTTATATAAGAGTATCGGTAAGATCTCGTGGTCCAGCAATTAATAAAATTTGTGAACGCTTCGGTGGAGGAGGACATGCTCTTGCAAGTGGTGTTAAACTTCCATCCTTTCTCGAAGTCGATGATTTAATTAAAGAACTAGATAAAGAGTGTTTGGAATATATTAATAAGTTAGAAGTGAGTGATAATTGTGAAAATTAATGATGTATATTTAGTTGTTAGTGCAGTAAGAAGAAGTCAGTATCCTGACGACGATTTAAAAGAAATACTGCTTTTAGGAAGAAGTAATGTTGGAAAAAGTAGTTTTATAAATTGTATTACAAATAGAAAAAAGTTAGCGAGAACATCGAATACACCGGGAAAGACAAGAAACTTAAACTTTTATTTATTAAATAATAATTTTTATATAGTAGATGTACCAGGATATGGTTACGCTCAAGTAAGTAAAAAAGAACAACAAAAATTTGGCTTAATGATTGAAGAATATTTACAAAAAAGAGAAAATTTGGTTAGAACTTTTCTTTTAGTTGATGCAAGACATAAACCTAGTGAAGACGATGTCTTAATGTATAAATTTTTAAAATATTACAATAAGCCTGTAACAGTTATTGCAACTAAAATAGATAAAATTCCAAAAAGTAAAAAAGATAAAAGTATAAAATTGATACTTGATACGTTAAAACTTGAAATGGGCGATGATTTTCTTACTTTTTCTTCTGAAACAGGAGAAGGAAAACAAGAGATATTATCTAAAATAGAAGACCTAATTAGTTTTGAAGAAACGCTTTAGGTCTTTTTTTCATACAATATTTTAGGTGATTTGATGAAGTTTGAAATATCAGAAGACGATTATATTATGTATATAAATAAAAATTTATATGACATAGATTTAAATAATAAAGAAGAAATAGAATCATATATAAAAGAATTAATAGTAAAATTAAAAGATATTTATCACGAGATATTAACTGGTTCTTATAAAGTAAATATATTTGAAAATAGAAATATGGGATTAATTATCGAAATAAAAAAGCAAGAGGAATTTAATTTATTTAGAGACTTAATTGATTTAAAAATAAATATATATAGAAATAGTGAAGTATATTTAGAATTTTCGGATTATTTTTTGATAAGTGATTATTTTGATATTTATACATATAAAGATAAGTATTATATAAATATAAATTTATTTACAAGTAAAAAAAGATTACTTTTAAGTGAATTTTACAAATATGTTTATGGAAGTAAATTAGACAATTTAAAACCAAAATTAAAAAAAGTTGAAAACAAATGAGTTTTCAACTTTTTCGACATAATTTTTTTTATTAATTTATTATTCTTTAAGTAGAAAGAAGTGATGAAAAAAATGAAAAAAAATATTTTTGTTCCAATTATTTGTTCTATTTTTCTAGGGTTTATCTTTGGAAAAATAATTTTTAATAAGTATGACGAAACAGCTATTAATGCTTTTAAAGAAAAGGAAAAAGTATATTTTTTAGAATTAAATAATGTTTATGATGGCTCTTTAAAAGAAGATTCTTCTTTTATAAAAGAGGAAGATGAATCTAGTTATCATATTTATGTCGGAGTTACAAAAAATATAAAAATTGCAAATAAAATCAAGGAGTTATATGAAAAAGATGGTAATAATATTAGTGTAATAGATAAAAATGTTAATAGCGAAGAATTTTTAACAATTCTTTCGGAATATGACAAAATAGCTTTGATTGCAAATAGAGATGATGATTTAATTGAAATAGAAAAAATTATCATGGCTAATTATAAGGAGATGGTAATAAAGTAAATAATGTTAATGATTAAGGATATACCAGAAAATGAAAGACCTAGAGAGAGATTTTTAAAAGAAGGAAAAGAAGTTTTATCTAACTCAGAACTTTTGGCAATCATTTTAAAAACAGGTGTAAGAGGAGAAAATGTTAAAGAACTTGCAAATAAGATTTTAAGTAAAGTAAAAGATATTAAAGATTTAAGAGATATAAATAAAGAAGTATTAATGAGTATAAAAGGAATTGGTGAAGCAAAAGCAGTTGATGTTTTAGCATCTATTGAACTAGGAAGAAGAATTTATGAAGAGCAAAAGTCACCAATTGGGAAAGTATATAACAATTCAAAAGTTGTATATGACGATAATAAACATCTATTTATTAAAAAAAGGCAGGAATATTTTTACTGTATTTATTTAAATAATAAAAAAGAAGTTTTGGAAAGGAAACTATTATTTATGGGCACGGTAAACAAATCACTTGTACATCCAAGGGAAATATTTAAAGAGGCACATCTTTTATCTGCATCAAGTATTATTTGTATTCACAATCATCCAGGTGGGGATTTAAAGCCAAGTATGGATGATATTATATTAACTACATCTTTAGTAGAAATAGGCAAATTACAACAAATTCCAATTGTTGATCATCTTATTATAAGTGATAATGGATATTATAGTTTTTATGAAAATAAAAAGGGAGGAATATTTTCATGAATAAAAGAACTTTAAAATTACAAAAGAAAAAACCATATCACTTTATAATAAGTATTGTTTTAATAATCATAATTACATTTTTATTTATGTTTAAGATTGTTCCAAATGGGAAACTTTTATATTATGTCAGTTATCCGTGCATTTATTTAAAAGAAAAAATAGCAACATTAAAAGATAATAATAAATTAGTAAAAGAAAACGAAATACTAAAAAATAAAGTTGATGAATATAAGGTAAATAAAACAGAAAACGAGTTATTAAAAGAAGATATAAACGCTTTAAAAAAAATGTTAGATTTAAACAATATATATAATACTTATAATATTTATCATGCAACGATAATTGATAAAAATAAAGATTATTATGGAAGTGAAATAATAATAGATAAAGGTAAGAAAAGTAATATAGAAAAACAAATGGCTTGTTTATGTGATAATTATTTAATAGGAATAGTTTCAAGAATTTATGATGATACATCAGTTGTAAAATTACTTTTAGGAAATAATTTTAATAAAATACCAGTATCAATTAAAACTTCAAATGGAGATGTTTCTGGATTAATAGAAGAATTTGATACAAGTAATAATTATTTAGTTATTTCTGAGATCACATCATTTCTTGATATTAAAGTAGGAGATGATGTTGTAACAAGTAAAAGTGATTTTTCAACTTCTAAAATACCAAGTAATATTAAAATTGGAAATATCAAAGAAATAAAAGATGACAATCTTGGAATAAGTAAAATTTTATATGTTGATACTAAAAAAATAGATAAATGTAATTACGTTAGTGTGATAGGAAACACTTTAAATGATTAGTTTAATTATAATAGTAATATCTATTTTTTTAGATATATTTTTAAATATTAATTTATCTATTTTTTTATTTCCAATGTTTACAGTGTGTTTAATAATAACAAATTATTTATTGATAAAAAATGAATTGATATATTTTATTTTAAATATTTTACTTGGATTATTTCTTGATATTATTTATATAAAACAATTTCCTATAAATACTTATATATTCTTATTACTTAGTTTTATTAATTATCATTTGTTTTTAAAATGTGGTGTAAGTTATATAAAAACAATACTATTTACTTTAGTAACAATATTTTTATATGATTTTATTTTATTTATTAATTACGCTATTTTTAATATAGGTGTTTATTCTATTACACTATTTTTAACTAACTTTGTTAAGTCTTTAATTATAAATTTTATATATATATCATTTGTTTATTATATATTTAAATGTCAAAATAAGTCATATAAAAATTATATTAAATATTAATCTTTTTTCATAACATTATTTTGAGAGGAAAGATTATTTATGAATGAATATAAGTCTGTTTCTAAGTATTTTAATAAAAATAAAGATGTGGAAAAAAATGTGCCATATTCTATTATAAAGAAACTATTTTTAAAAATAATGTGTTGTATTGTTATTTTTTTAGTATGTTTAATTATTTTAAGATATGACAAAAATAATCAAAAAATTTTATACAAATTTATTTATGAAACTAATTTTAATTTTGCTTATTTTAACGATCTATATCATAAGTATTTTGGTGATATTTTGCCTTTTGAAAATAATAAACAATCTTCTTCTATTTCTGTTTTTAATGAAAAGATCACATATTCCGATATAAGTATGTATAAGGATGGAGCAAGTTTAAGTGTTGAAGATAGTTATTTAATACCTGTTATATCAAGTGGTGTTGTTACATTTATAGGAGAAAAAGAAGGATACGGCGAAACTATTGTTATTGAAGATAGTGAAGGTGTTAATATTTGGTATAGTAATGTTACTAATATTAATGTTAATTTATATGATTATGTTAAAAGTGGAGAATTTCTCGCATGTAGCAACGGAAATAAGCTTTATTTAGTATTCCAAAAAGATGAAGAGTTTTTAGATTATAAAAAATATTTGTAAAAAAATAGACATAAATCCTAGCTTATATGTAATATTATGTTTGGTATTTATAACAGGATTATATAAGGAATTTTTAATTCTTTTTTCACTTATATTTATTCATGAAATGGGACATTTTTTGATGTCAAAAATATTTAACTGGAAAATCGTTAAAATTACGTTATATATTTTTGGCGGATGTTGTTTTTTTGATGAAAAGCAAAATAAGCCTTTAAAAGAAGAACTATTAATTTTACTTGCAGGTCCTATTTTTCAAATAATCTATTTCCTTATAATGAGGTTTCTTAATCAAAATAATTTATTATCTATTAGAAATTATTTAATTTTAAAAAATTATCATTATACATTATTATCGTTTAATCTTTTACCTATTTATCCTTTAGATGGTGGAAAGCTTTTAAATATTATTACTAATTATTTATTTCCACTTAAAAAAAGTAATAAAATTGTGATATATATATCGTACATATTAGTATTTTTAATTTTTTTTAAGTATCACAGTTTAAATTATGTTTTAATGGAAATATTTTTGTTTACAGAAATTACTAATTTTTTAAAGAGTCAATATTTTTTATACAACAAATTTTTATTAGAAAGGTATTTATATAAGTATAATTTTAAAAAAAGTACAATTATAGATGACGAAAATAAGATGTATAAAGAAAGAAAACATTTATTACATTTGAAAAATAAATATTATACGGAAGAAGAATATCTAAATAATAGATTTAATTTTAGGAGATAATTTGATATGAAAAAAATATTTATTATAATTTTAGTTGTAGCAGGAGCGTGTATAGTTTTAAATAAAAAAGAAGAAAAGAAAGAAGCTATTGTAGATAACTATCAAGAAGATAGGGCAGTTTTTATATCGTATATAGATTATAGTGTTTTAAAAAATAAAACAAAAGATGAAATAAAAAATATTATTGATGAAATGATTCATAATATAGAAGATAATAATTACAATATGATTATTCTTCAAGTAAGATCTTTTTTTGACGCTATATATAATTCCAGTATATTTAAATCATCTAAAGTTGTTGTAGAAAATGAAGGTGATGTACTTAATTTAGATATTTTATCTTATTTTACCAAAAAATCCCATGAAAAAAATATTAAATTATATGCGTGGGTTAATCCTTATAGGATAAGAAATACAAATGATTATTCTGATATAAATAAAGAAAATATTTATTATAAATATTTATTTAGTAATGAAATATATATTGGTGATGATGGAATATATATAAATC
>CAKONT010000060.1 GCA_934097255.1 uncultured Bacilli bacterium | reverse complement strand
GTGTTGACTTGTCATTGAATCTACTATTCTTATGAATGCTTCATAACTATTTATAAAACCATGTCTTCCTGTTAAAATATATCCTTCGAGTATTCCTTCACATACGTGTTCAGATAAAATACTATCGATTACTCTTCCTCTAGGTGCTAAATTTTCATCATCTTTTAAAATAACACCTGTCCATTTTCTTGAAGTTTCATTAAATACTTCACTTAATCTATTTGATGCTGTTTCATCGGGACTTACAGCAATAAAATTTGTTGGATTGTTGTGAAAAATATCTTTAATAAACTTGCCAAGATAAAAAGTATCACTTGCTTTTACAACACCTGGTTTTGGAACGCTTACTGCATAATTTTCATAATTTGGCATATTAAGATCTTCTAATAATAATCCCCCATTAGCATTTTTATTTAAACCCATTGGATTATCTGGAATAAACTTTTTTATCTTCTTGCAAATAGTTCCATTTTCATCAAATAAATCTGATACATTATAACTTTTAAGCCATTCTTCTATTAACCCAACATTCTTTTCTAAAATAGGAATAGGTATTTGATGTGATCTAAAAGTACCTTCTATTTTTTTACCTTCATACTCTTTTGGACCACTCATTCCTTTTGGCGTTCTTAAAATTATAAGAGGATACTTAATATCTGATATCTTGCCTTCTTTTATTTTCTTTATCTTTGTAATTACTTTATCTAGTACTTTAGCCATTCTATTATGTAAATAATTTATATCACTTCCACTTACTAAATAAGGTTCATAACCAAATCCTACAAAAAAGTGGTATAACTCTTCATCACTCATTCTTCCCATTACTGTTGGGTTAGCTATTTTGTATCCATTAAGATTAATAATTGGTAAAACAACCCCATCAGTTATTGGATTTAATATTTTATTGATATTAAAACTACATAGTAGTGGTCCTGTCTCTGCTTCGCCATCACCTATTACACAAGATGCGATAAGATCTGGATTATCAATAACAGCACCGCACGCATGTGACAAGCTATATCCAAGTTCCCCACCCTCGTGAATTGAACCAGGGACTTCTGGAGAAGCATGAGAAGACACACCACCTGGAAAACTAAAGTTTTTGAATAATTTTTTTAAACCTTCACTATCTTCTGTTATTCCAGGATACATCTTAGAGTAAGTTCCTTCGATATAAGTATTAGCAATAACACTATTTCCACCATGACCAGGACCTGATATATATATCATATTTAAATCGTATTTTTTTATTACTCTATTTAGATGTGCATAAATAAAATTTTGTGCCGGCACAGTTCCAAAATGACCAACAGCACGTTTTTTTAAATCACTCATTTCAAGTGGTCTTTTTAAAAGAGGATTGTCCATTAAATATATTTGACCTACTGAAATATAATTTGCAAGACGATAATATTCGTCTACTCTTTTTAAACTACTAGATAAAAATTTCATACCCATAAATCTAATCATCTTCCTATCTTTATTAATATCATTATAAAAGAAAAAAAGATTTAATTCAATTAAAAAAGAAAATTATCATTCAATAACTTTCTTTTCATTATTTTTCTTAAATAATATTTCTGCTATAAGAGAAAGACCAAAACATAAAATAATAAAATGTACTAAAGAACCAATAAATGGAATATATCCAATAACTTCTACAAGTATTATTCCAAAAATCATAGCTAGATAGTTATTAATTTCTTTATTCATAATAGTTTTATATATATATTTAAACATTATATAAGAAACAACAATAGTTGAAAAATATATCATAAGAATATAGAACATTAAAAATACTATACTAAATGGTAATAATAATAAAGTTATTGCTGCAAGTATTAAAACAATTGGAATACCAATTAAATATAGAAAACCTATACCAAATAATTTTGCACTATCTTTAAATGTATATTTTCTATTTAAAACTTTTTCATAAAAAGTTTTAAATAATGCAAGTGATATAACACCGATAACTATTTTTCCAACAATACTTATAATATTATCTACGATTATTTCTTTATTTGATTTTATTTTTATTATCGATTCATTTTCTTTTTCTATTGAACTAGCATTAATATTCTCAATTCCTGTTATTTTAGCATTTTCATTATATTTAAATGTTCCCTTAACTATTACATCTTTTGAAATACTTATTTCATTTGCAGAAATATTTAAATTACCATTTATAAGCGTTCCACTATTTAATGAAACTTTTGATGCTGAAAGAGAAAGATTTCTACCAACTGTTGCATTAACATCAATAGTATTTCCTGCAATATAAGCATCTCTTGTTATATTATTATTTGTTAGAATAATAGTATTGCCTGCCGCAAATAAATCGTTATTAATTTTTCCTCCAATATTAACACTATTTCCTGCAATAAATCCATATTCAAAACTACCATTAACAGACACATTAGATCCAGCAACAAATGCTATTCCATTAACAATTGAATTAACGCTTACCTTATCTCCAGCAATAAATGCAGTGCCATCAAATGTATCTGTTTCGTAGACATTATCTGAAGAAACAAATAAATCCTTTGCATAAACTGAATAAAAAGGCATTAAAAATGCTAATAACAACATTACTTTCAAAATATTTTTTTTCAATTTTTATTCCTCCAATCCATATTTTTCTAAATATTCTTCGTATGGCATTTCTTTATCAAGCTTTGTACCATCTTTTTTTATTTCAATTAATCTATTACATGAAGTTGTAATTATCTCCTCATCAAATGTTGAAATAATAAACGCTCCCTTAAATCTAATTAATCCTTCGTTTAAAGATGTTATACTTTCCATATCTAAATGATTAGTAGGTTCATCAAGTAATAATACATTTCCTTTTTCAAGCATTAATTTAGCAAACATACATCTTACCTTTTCTCCACCGGATAATACTTTAACTTTTTTCAAAGAATCTTCTCCTGTGAATAACATTCTTCCTAAAAATCCTCTTACAAAAGTATCATCTTTTATACTTGAATAATTACTAAGCCAATCAATTAAACAAACATCATTTTGGAAATATTCATCATGATCTTTTTCATAATAAGATAAAGAAACTGTCATACCATATCTAATTATACCACTTGTTGGTTTGATTTTTGAAGATATAATATTTAAAAGAGCTGTTTTTGCTATTTCATTATTACCAATTAATGCTATTTTATCAGTAGGTTTAACTGTTAAATTAATATCTTTTAAAATATATTTATCATCTACTTTATAAGATACATTTTCTAAAACAATTACTTCTTTTCCTAAAGTTTTATCAAATTCAAAATTAATATAAGGATATTTTCTAGAAGATGGAACAATTTCTTCTAACTTTATTTTTTCTAAAGATTTTTTTCTTGAAGTTGCTTGTTTAGATTTAGAAGCATTAGCACTAAATCTTCTAATAAAATCTTCTAACTCTTTTATTTTATCTTCTTTTTTCTTATTAGCTTGACGTTTTTGTTGTTGTAGGATTTGATTTGTTTGATACCAAAAATCATAATTACCAACAAATAAACTTATTTTGCCATAATCTATATCTACCATGTACGTACATACTTTGTTTAAAAAATGTCTATCATGAGATACTACTAAAACAGTATTTTTAAAATTAATAATAAATTCTTCAAGCCACATTTTACTTTTAATGTCTAATCCATTTGTTGGTTCATCTAAAAGTAATATATCAGGATCGCCAAATAACGCTCTAGCAAGTAAAACTTTTACTTTAATACTATCTTTTAACTCTCCCATTTTTGAAGAAAATAAATTAACATCAACTCCAAGACCAGAAAGGAGCATTCCAGCTGATGACTCTGCTTGCCAACCATTTAATCTCTCGAATTCTTCTTCTAAATAACCTGCTCTAATACCATCTTCATCTGTGAAATTATCTTTCATATAAATGGCTTCTTTTTCTTCCATAATATTATAAAGAACTGAATCTCCCATAATAACTGTATCTAAAACAGTAAAATCATTAAATTCATTGTGATCTTGTTTTAAAACAGATATTCTCTCATTTTTTCCTATTATAACTTCTCCTTTAGAAGGTTCTATTTCTTTACTTATTATCTTTAAAAAAGTACTTTTTCCCGCACCGTTTGCACCTATAATACCGTAACAATTATCGTTTTTAAATTCTAAGTTAACAGAAGAAAATAAAGGTTTCCCATTAAAACTCATACTTAAATCATTTACTTTTAACATGCAAAAATCACCTCTTATCTAACTTATTCTAACATAAAAATTATAAAAACAAAACTTATTTTCTTTTTCTATTAATAACTACATCAGCTTCACTTACTAAATCAATGCTACTTGTAATTGAAATTTGTTTTATTTTCATTTCTTTAATAAGACCATTATTATTAAGAAAAAAGGTAACATCTAAAAAACCTTTTAAAGGTTTAATTCCATAATTAGTTGGAAAAGAATCACTAAGAGATGGGACAAATACTGTTTTTTTTGTATCTATATTAAGTTTATAACGATGACTATGTCCTTTAAAAACTATATTAGAAAAATCTTTAAGATATGGTCTAGTATTATTTGGAATATTATGTTCTAAACTAATATAATCTTTTCCTATTTTAAAAAATGATCTTCCATATCCTAAAAAAACAATATCATATCTTTCATTTTCTATTTCTTTTCCAACATTTATTTTATCTGTTGTAAATGAATAATAATCGTGGTTTCCATATAACACAAAATTATTAATTCGACGATCTTTAGGATGATTTTTTATAACCTCTTCTATTTGTTTATTAACACTATCAATTCTTCTATCACGAAAAACGTATATATTTTCGATCATATCTCCCGTATTTATCACATTATTAATATTATTTTGAAAACAATATCTATAAACTTCATTAACTAAATCTAGTCTATCATCTATATTACCAACGTGATAATCAGATGTAAAAACAAACCTTAACTCTTTTTCTTGTGAAGGATATACCATATCTAATGTATTATTTACTAGATAAAGATCTTTCTTACTAGGGACAAAAAAAATATTACCGTCATAAAAATAATACTTTTTAAAATTATAACCTGTTTTTAATAACTTTTTTATACTAGAGAGAAGTTCTAAATTATTTAAATGATCTTCATTCATTATCTCCTTAAAAGTTTTTCCTTCATTAATACGCTTTAAAACTAACAAACAATTATCATTCATCAACAACCAAATCCTTTACTTAAATTATATGGTCCAAACAATAATTTATCAAGAAAAAAAATAAGATAAACATAAGTTTATCTTATTTCAAACCTAACACCTGTTTTAGTATTTTTAGCAGTTATTGTGTAACCGAATAAATTTAATAAATCTTTTGTTATAGCAAGACCTAAACCTGTTTTTCCTTTCTTGCCTAATTTATATGGTTCAAATAGGATAGGAAGAAGTTCATCTTCTATTTTTTCACCATCATTTGATAAGATCATACAATCGTTTTTAGCAATAACTGTAATTTTTGTTTTGGCATATCTAATAAAATTACTTAAAATATTATTTAATATTACATACCAATCATTTATAGTTCCTCTATAATGAGTACTTTTTTTTATATGTATATCAAATATGACATCACTTCTAACTATTTTTAATTTACTAATTATTTCATCAACTATTTCTTTTATATAAACATCAACTATTTCTTTATCAGTTTGATCCTTTAAATAATTTATTTTATTTAAAGTAAGTATCGACGATACCTTATCATTTAAAATAGACGTTTCTTCTTTTATTACTTTCAATGCTTCATCTTTTTCTACTACTTCATCGTTAATAGCTTCAATATAAGAAGATATTACCATAAT
>CAKONT010000059.1 GCA_934097255.1 uncultured Bacilli bacterium | reverse complement strand
TAATCAAACTGGTTATTTGACAATAAATACAACATTTACGTTGGCATTTGCGAATGGATGGAACAACGATTCTAGAACATACCTTGGATGTTTAGGAGGATGTAATACCACATCTGGAACCGTATATAGTGGAACAGTAAGTGGTAATACAGCAACCCAATCATTTAATGTCGGTGTTAATCTTCCATCAAGAGGAACTACTTATTATTGTAGAACGTATAGAACAGATGGTGGATGCTGTTTCGGAGTAGGAACAGCAGGAACTGTTGTAACCGTTTATAGATAAAAAGAATAGAAATATTCTTTTTTTTATGCTATAATACTCTCATATAAAAAGAGGTGGTTAATTATGAAAATTCCTACTGTTGCAATAGTTGGAAGACCAAATGTTGGTAAATCAACTATTTTTAATAAACTTGTTGGTTCTCGAGTATCAATTATTGAAGATACTCCTGGTATTACAAGAGATAGAATATATGGTACTGTAAGTTATAAAGGTTATACCTTTAATCTAATCGATACAGGAGGAATTGATATTTCTAAGGAACTATTTAATTCGGAAATTAAAACCCAAGTTGAAATAGCTCTTCTTGAAGCTGACAAAATAATTTTTGTAGTAGATAGTAAAGATGGCTTAACAGCAAATGATTATGAAGTAAGAGATATGCTTCGTAAGACTAAAAAGGAAGTTATTGTTGCAATAAATAAATGTGATTCGAAAAATAGTGACAAGAACATATACGATTTCTATGAACTTGGATTTGATACTTATATATTAGTATCAGGAGAACAAAATATAGGAATAGCTGATTTATTAGACAAAATTGTACTTGGTTTTTCTTTAAATACAAACGACGATATTGAAATACCTAAACTTTGTGTAATAGGAAGACCAAATGTTGGTAAAAGTAGTTTAGTTAATGCTTTATTAAATGAAGAAAGGGTAATAGTAAGTGATGTTGCCGGTACAACGCGTGATGCTGTTGATATAAAATTTACTTATAATAAAGAAGATTATTTACTTATCGACACAGCTGGTATAAGAAAAAAAGGAAAAGTTTTCGAAAGTATTGAAAAATATAGTTTACTTAGAAGTATGAGAGCAATAGATAGAAGTGATATTTGTCTTCTTGTTATAAATAGAGAAGAAGGAATTATAGAACACGATAAACATATTGCTGGATATGCACTATCTTCTGGTAAAGGAATTATTATTGTTGTTAATAAATGGGATACTGTTGATGATAAAGAAAGTGATATTAAAAATTTTACTAAAGAAATAAGAGAAGAGTTCAAGTTTATTCCTTACGCTCCAATTGTTTTTTTATCAGCACTTACAAAAAAAAGATTACATACCTTAATGCCAGCGGTTTGTGAAGTAAAAGAAAATATTACTAAAAAAGTTAAAACAAGTACATTTAATGATGTTATTTCATTAGCGTATGACTTAAATCCAGCACCTACATACAAAGGTAAAAGATTACGTATTACGTATTGTTATCAATCAGGGACAAAACCACCAAAGTTTACTTTTCATGTTAACGATAAAACTTTAGTTCATTTTTCTTATGAAAGATATTTAGAAAATAAAATCAGAGAAAGCTTTGACTTTACAGGTACACCGATTGTTTTAGAATTTAAAAATAAAAGTGATATATAAATAGCAAAAAAGTCCTTCACTCATATAATAAAAAAGGAGGACTTTTTTAATGAAATTAAGTGATAATTTGTTTAAAAAAATAGAAAAGAAAACTAATGTATCTAAAGATACTATTTTGGATCTTGCTAAAACTTTACAAGATGGAAATATGAAAAATGAGACTGCATTAAGAGATGTAGTTAAAAAAATAAGCGAAATAACTGGTAAAGAAGTTTCAAAAGAAAAAGAGGATAAAATAATAAATACTATTATGCAAGATAATGTTCCAGACAATCTTGATAAAATGATTAATTGATAAATATTATAGGGATCTTTGATTCCTTTTTCTTTTTCCTTTTAATATTGAAAAACAAATAAAAAAAATATATAATATAATCATAATTTCTTTCAAGGAGTGATAGTTGTGGGGATTATTTTATATTTTTTTGAGTTTATTATTTTGTTTTCAATTATCTATTTATATTATTATTTGTTCTCATTAGATGGAATAAAAAATTTAAATAAAAAAAATCGTAAGAAAAGAATTGAATTAAATAAAGAAAATATTAAGAAAAAGTTTCCAGAAGAATATTTACTCATAAAAAAATATGACATTAATATGAAAAAGATTAGTTATAAAAGTTTAGGAATAAAAGTTGCTATTATGATATCTTTTAATTTATCGTTAACTGTCATATTTATAATGGATTTGAAATTTAACTTTATTTTAAAAGTATTACTTGGATTTTTATTACTTATTATATTAATGATTTCAGGTTACAAGGTTTTAGGAAATATTTGTATTAAGAAAGGAATGGTAAATGATGTACAATCATAAGATAATAGAAAAAAAATGGCAAAAGTATTGGGAAGATAATAATACTTTTAAGACTGATATTTGGGATTTTTCAAAGCCTAAATATTATGCTTTAGATATGTTTCCATATCCATCTGGTGTTGGTCTTCATGCAGGGCATCCAGAAGGATATACTGCAACTGATATTATTTGTAGAATGAAAAGAATGCAAGGATATAATGTTCTTCATCCAATGGGATGGGATGCTTTTGGGCTTCCAGCAGAACAGTTTGCAATTAATACAGGTAATCATCCAGCAATATTTACAAATGAAAATATTAAAACTTTTAAAAAGCAATTAAAAATGCTTGGATTTAGTTACGATTGGGAAAGGGAAATATCAACATGTGATCCGAAATATTATAAGTGGACTCAGTGGATATTTAAAAATTTATTTTTAGATGGATATGCAAAATATATTGATATGCCAGTTAATTGGTGTGAAGAATTAGGAACAGTTTTGTCAAATGATGAGGTAATAGATGGCAAAAGTGAAAGGGGAGGATATCCTGTTGTTCGTAAAAATATGAAGCAATGGGTAATTGATACACCTGCTTTTGCAGAAAAATTGCTTGATGGATTGGAAGATATTGATTGGCCATCATCGACAAAAGAAATCCAAAGAAATTGGATTGGTAAGTCAATTGGTGCAGAGGTAACATTTAAAGTTTATAATTCTTCTAAAGAGTTTACCGTTTTTACAACAAGATGTGATACTTTATTTGGGGTAACATACTGTGTTTTATCTCCAGAACATGTTTTAGTTGATGAATTAACAATTCCCTCTAAAAAAGAAGAAGTTTTAGAATATAAAAAGATGAGTGCTTCAAAATCAGATCTTGAAAGATGTGAACTAAATAAAGAAAAAACCGGTGTTTTTATTGGTAGTTATGCAATAAATCCTGTAAATAATAAAAAAATACCTATTTATATATCAGATTATGTACTAAGTACTTATGGAACAGGTGCTATTATGGCAGTTCCTGCTCACGACGAACGTGATTTTGAATTTGCAAAGAAATTTAATATTCCAATTATTCCAGTAATTGATGGAAAAGATACTTCTTTTGAAGCATATACTGGAGATGGCATTCATATTAATTCCGAATTTTTAAATGGTTTAAATAAGGAAGATGCGATAGATAAAATGCTTGATTATTTAAAAGAAAATAAGATAGGTTTTGAAAGAGTTAATTATCGTTTAAGAGAATGGATTTTTGCTCGTCAAAGATATTGGGGTGAACCAATTCCAATTATTCATTTAGAAGATGGTAAAGATATAGCATTAGATGATAAGGATTTACCACTTATCTTACCGCAAATGGAAGATTATAAAGGTAAGAATGGAAAAGCACCTCTTGAAAATGATATTTCGTGGGTAAATGTTATCTATAACGGAAAAAAAGGAAAAAGAGAAACATCTACTATGCCTGGTTCAGCTGGTTCTTCTTGGTATTTTTTAAGATATATTGATCCCGATAATGAAGAAAAAATAGGAAATGAAGAGTTATTAAAACACTGGATGCCGGTCGATTTATATATTGGTGGTCCAGAGCATGCAGTAGGACATTTATTATATTCTAGAATGTGGAATAGATATTTGTATGAAAAAAATATTTCACCAGTTAAAGAACCATTTAAAAAATTAGTTCATCAAGGAATGATTTTAGGATCAAATGGGATAAAAATGGGAAAAAGATTTCCAAAATATGTTGTAAATCCTAACGATGTTGTCGAAGAATATGGCGCAGATACTTTAAGATTTTATGAAATGTTTATGGGACCTCTTGAAGCTAGTAAACCATGGAGTGATAGTGGAGTAAATGGTGCTTTTAAATTCCTTGATAAAATATATCGTATATATAAAGAATTAAATTACATTAAAGATATTGAAAATAAAAATCTAGAAAAAATATATAATCAAACAATAAAAAAAGTAACAGATGATTATGAAACGTTAAACTTTAATACTGCTATTAGTAGTATGATGATTTTTATTAATGCCGTATGTAAAGAAAAAGAGTTTCCAAGAGAATACGCACTAAACTTCTTAAAAATATTAAATCCTATTGCACCACATATTACTGAAGAGTTATGGGAATATATGGGAAATAGTAATACAATTTCTTATGAAAAATGGCCAACGTACGATGAATCAAAACTTATTTTAGAAAAAGCAAACATTGCAGTTCAAGTAAATGGTAAGCTTCGTGGAACATTTGAAATTGATATTGATACAGAAGATGATATAGTTTTAGAAGAGGCAAAAAATATTGCAAATGTTAAAAAATTTCTTGAAGGAAAAGAAATAGTTAAAGAAATTGTTGTTAAAAATAAAATTGTAAATATTGTTGTAAAATAATATTTAATATGTGAGTTATTATGAAAAAAGAAAAGGAATTTTATAAATCAAAAAATTCCTTTTCTTTTTGTTTTTCACTTTTAGTACTACTAGATTTTTTATTTTCATTTACTGCATCTTTTAGACTTCTTTCGTCTTTATTACTATTTTTATTCTTTTTATTTTTGCCTAAACAAATAATAACAATAATCGTTCCTAAAACAATAATTATTCCACCGAGAATATAAATTAATGTATTAGCATCATCTAAAGTTTTAAGTGTATTTGATATTTCATCAGATTTTGTAAGTTGATATCTTTGAATTGTATTTTCTTCACTATCATATCGATACCACGATGATTTATTTGTTTCGGTATTTTTAGCATATATGTAGTAAAACTGAGAATCATTTTTAGTTTGATAAGCTGTTATTTTTTCTTTTCCAATAGAAATTGTTTTTTCAATATATCCCTTAGGAATAGATGAACTTTCTTCGATTAATAGTTTTATACTTGGAATTTCTATTTCTTGATATAGGGTATAGGTTTTATTTTTTTCATCATACTTATAAGTTTTAATAACACCAGATTCATCTTTTAGTCCAATAAGTGTAATACCACTTTTTTCATTATATAAACAATTAACGTCTTGATCATCTATCTTAATTATTTTTTCAATAAATCCTTCTTTAAGCTCAAGAATACCACTTCTTTTAATGACAGTATAATTTTTTTTATTTATTGTTACTTTGATTGGATTATTATCTTTAACATTCACTTTAATAACATAAGTTTTTGTTGTTCCTTTTTCACTTGTTACTACAATATTAAAAGTATTTTCACCTTCTGTTACTTTTACTTTTCCATCTCCTGTTATTTTTGCTTTACTATCTTCGACTTCAGCAATTATATTTATTTCCATAACACTTGAATCTAAATCTATTGTATATAAAAGATTATCTTTATCGAAAGCTTCTTTTAGAGATTGATTTTCGATCTTTAGTGATTTTAGGTTGTTATTTGTGGAATAAG
>CAKONT010000058.1 GCA_934097255.1 uncultured Bacilli bacterium | reverse complement strand
GTATTAGTGATGGGAATAGATTCAACAGAAGAAACATTATCAAATAATGCTAGTGGTAATGGTGATGCTTTAATGCTTGTTACTTTTAACCCTAAAACATTAAATGCTACAATACTAAGTATACCAAGAGATTCATACATTCCTATTTCATGTATGGGTGGAATTGAAAATAAAATAACTCACGCAGCATGGGGTGGCGTTAGTTGTATGATTAAGACTATTCAAAATTATTTTGGAATTAACATTGACTATTACGTAAAAATAAACTTTAAAGGTGTTGTTAATTTAGTTGATGTCTTAGGTGGTGTTACAGTTGATGTTCCAGAATCTCTTGATGGTGTTTGTGAACAAGACAGTAATAGAAGATTCGGTGCATTCGAACAATGTTTCACAAAAGGAGTACAAAAACTAAACGGAGAACAAGCTCTTGCTATGGCAAGACATAGAAAAACATTAGCAACTGGAGACTTCGAACGTGGTCTAAATCAACAAAGAGTTGTTCAAGGTATAATTAATCAACTAAAAACTATAAGAAGCGCAAATAAAGCACTAGAAATCCTTGAAACATTAAGTAATAGTATGGATACAAACTTCACTACAAAACAATTATTATCATTCTATGATATCCTTCAAGTATTATCTGAAACAAGTACAACTAAAAACTTAATAACAATGCAACAATTATATATAAATGGTGCAGGTCAAATGATTTATGATGAAAGATCTGAACTTGTACTATATGAATTTGTTCCAAATAGTTGTAGCGTTGATGAAGTTATTAGTATGATGAATGATAATCTAAAAGAAAACAAAACACTTTCAATTAAAGAAATGGACTTTGATATTGAAAACTTATTTGAAATGGAAATAGTTGGTAAAGAAACATATTGTAGAGCTAATACCTACTCTCTTCTTCCAAATGTCGTTGGAATGAATAGTAGTCAAGCTCGTGCTACACTTATTGCTTTAGGTCTTAAAGTAAATGTAGAAGAAGTTGAAATAACTGATGGTAGTTATGAAGATGGAATAGTTATCGAACAAAGCTATCCAGCATACAAAAGAGTTGATAAATGTAATGGTGAAATAACAATTAAGGTCGCGGTTGTTAAAGAAGTAGATAATAGCGATAGTGATAAAAATAAAGATGATGATAACGATAATAGTGACAATAGCGATAATACTGAAGATAACAACAAAGACAATACTGAAGACAAAGATATTGAAGATATTATAATTCCTACTGATGACGAAAAAGATAACCAATAAAAGTCATATAAAAAAACCTAACTTGAATTTAAGTTAGGTTTTTTATTAATCATTTAAAATCCCATAATATTATTCTTTTTCAATTGCCTTTGACAAGAAAAATCCCCAAAAGAACGTAAATATGCAAAAGATAATATTACCAAAAGTAAATGTAAACTTGCCAATTTGGAAGATCAAAACAATTACACTTGATAAAACAAAACCAATTATAGCATGATAAGTTTTTGCTTCATCTTTTTCTATCAAAGTAGTAATTAATCTTGCCATAAATAGTATTCCCATTAAAACACCTATTCCAAAAGGAACAAGAATAATTAAGTTATTTGAAAGTTCTTTTAAATTAGTAAGATTAGATAAAGTTGCTATTATTTTCTCATAAAATCCTAAAATCATTAAAATAAAAGAACCACTTATTCCCGGAATAATCATCGCAGAACTTGCAATAAATCCTACTAATAAAAGAACAATTATGCTCATTAAATTTATATTATCTAAAGATGTATTTAAACTTTTAATATTTAAAAAATTAAGAGCTATAACAATTAAAAAAGTTACAATAAAAACAATAATATTTGAAACACTATGCTTACCTTTTACTTTATCAGTTAAAAGTGTTGTTCCACCGATTATTAATCCAACAAATAAAAATATAGTCGGTGCCTTATAATTAGCAAGCGCAAAAGTAACAAGTTTGCTAGTTGAAATAAGAGCAACAAAAATTCCTAATCCAATTGGAAGTAACGTAGTTATATTTTTCTTGATATCTTTAAAGAAATTATTGACACAAGATAGAATAGTTTCATATAGTCCAAGTGTAACTGCCAAAGTACCACCACTTACACCGGGAATAATATTTGCAACTCCTAAAATAAATCCTTTAATAAAAGTAATCAAATTATCCTTAACACTCATTTTAAATATCCTCCATAAACCATAATTTAATACTATAAGTAATGTCGCTAGATTTATACTCAACTATTTTATAAATAATATTGTCATAAACGTGAACATGTCCATTTGAAACGTCATAATCTTTTTCTCTCACAACATAAATTGGCTCTTTTGAAGAAGTAATCTTGTAAAAGTTAAAATACCCTAAGGCAAACCATGCTATCAATAAAACTGCAATTACATCTAATACAATAATTAGCACTTTTTTCATAAAATCCATCCTCCATATTAATTATAGCATGGATAAAAAAAGAAATAAAACTATTTTATTAGTTTTATTTCATCGATTTAATTTATAAAAAATAATCTTCAACTTTATTTTTGATTAAATTCCATACTAATTTTAAATTAGAATATGATAACTTATCGTAAACTTCATCAAATGGTATCCAAAACGTTTCGTGAGTATCCATAGAATCATTATAACTTTTACCAATATCTTTTGCCAAATAATAATACATTGTAACATCTTCCCCATTTGACGTTATATATTGATCAACATAAATTGGCTCTTTTTCTAATAACATTGCTTTTCTTTTAGTTTCTTCAGCTGTTTCTCTTATAGCACACTCTACTAATTCTTCATTTTTTTCAACGTGTCCTTTAGGAAAAGAATAATCATTTTGCTTTTTTCTATATACTAATGCAATTGTTCTATCTTTAATATTAACTAATATGCACCCTGCTTTTTTTACTTTATTTATTTTTTTCAATTTTTATTACCTCTATTATCAATTAATTATAAATAATCAATTGATGTTGTGCTCTTGTACATGCGACGTAATATAAATATTTTTCGTTTTCACTATAACTATCAGTTTTTTCATTATATACTATTACACTATCAAACTCTAATCCCTTGGCCATATAAGATGGAATAACAAGTAATTTCTTTTGAAATTTTTCCATACTTGATGAAATAATTCCTATATCAACTTTTTCTTTTAACTTATCATACAATTTTTCACACGTTTCATCATCTTTTGTAATAATAGCAGTGCTATTATAATTTTTTAAATAATTTATATCATCTAATAATAAATTTATATCGTCATTTACTTTTCTAAATAAAACTTCCTTGTTAGTTTTGTTTCTTATTGCACTGACATGATTTAATCCTAAAATAGAATTAGTATATTCAATTATTTCTTGTGACGACCTATACGTTTTGTTTAATTCGACATAACTGGTTTGACCATTTAATACTGTTTTAAGTATCTCTAAAGAAGAATATTTATAATAAGGATTTATTGTTTGATTTATATCACCAAGAATTGTAAAATGACTTTTCTTAAATATCTTAGATAAAATTATATATTGTAATTTTGTATAATCTTGAGCTTCGTCAATTACAATTTCTTTTATTACATTATTGTAATTAAATCCTTCTAAAAAACCTTTCATATAAGCAAATAATACACTATCTTCATATAAAATCGTTTCTTTTTTTACAAATGACTCTATATAATTATCAGATAACAAATATTTACTAAATCTACTTTTATAAAATCCAGCATATATTTTTTTATAATCTTTTTTTATGTTTAAACTATCAAGTAATTTTTTTCTAATAGATCTTGCCTCTTTTAGCTTACCATCATAATTTATTTCTGATAACTTCTTTGATATTTCATCTATTCTTTCAAATAATGGAAATTTATTATATCTATCACATAATAAATCATTTAAAAAAGACGAGCTATAAGTTGTTATATCGCTTATATTAACAGATAAAACAAACTTTGTATTATTTACTAAATCAATTAAATAATTATTAAAATCATTAATTATTTCATCACTTTGTTTATATTTAACAAGATCAGGATTTGTTTCCTTATACGTATAATATCTTGATATAAAGCTTGTAAATGATTCTACTTTTTTATATTCATTTATAAATTGTTTTAAAAAATCATGGAACGTTGATTCACTGGTGTTTTCTTCACCAAGTTCTGGTAATACATTTGATATATATTCTGTAAACACATTATTGGGAGAAAAAATAAGTACATTGTTAGAAGTTAAATTTTCTATTTTATAAAGTAAAAAAGCAATTCTATGTAACGCAACAGTTGTTTTACCAGATCCTGCTATTCCTTGAACAATTAAATTATCGTCATCTACATTTCTTATAATTTTATTTTGTTCTTTTTGAATAGTATTAACAATATTTTTCATTTTATCACTAGAATCACTTGCCAAAACTTCTTGTAGTAACTCATCGTCGATATTAATACTATTATCAAAAATATGAACTAAATTACCATCAATTATTTTATATTGTCTTTTTCTTTCTAAATTTCCTTTTATTATTCCCATAGGTGCTTTATAAAAACACTCTCCACTTTCAAAATCATAAAACAAACTACATATTGGACTACGCCAATCATGAATTAAATATTCATCTGTTTTTTCATCGATTAGATGAGTTATTCCAATATAAACGTTATACGTTTTAGCATTTTCTTCCTTAAAAATAATCGAACCAAAATATGGATTTTTTTGAATTCTATACAATTTTTGGAAATATTCACCCTTATTAGTCATTAAAAATACTTCTAAGTCACTATCTGACATCATACTTTTAAGTTCTTGAGGATCTAAAGAACTTTTATTATCCCAAATAAATTTTTTAAATTCGTCGATTCTTTCTTGTTTATTATAAAGTTCTTGCCCTAAAGAAGAAATTTGTTTATTGATAACTGATATCGTCTTTTTTAACCTATCTTTTTCTATTTTCTTTTCTTCATCACTTATTTTCATTAGTTAATCACACTCCTTCTAATATCAAAATAACAAAAAAAAGCAAAAATAAATCTACTAGGAAATAGACTATTTATGCTATAATCGTCTTGTTAAATCTTTTTCAAACAACTATCTACAATAATATTATAAAAATTTATAACTTGTCAACAAAAAAAGATGCTTTAAGCATCTTTTTTTAACTTTTCGTTCATAACAACAAATAAGTAGTTTGCTAGTGTTTCATCAGTAACCTTTTCAACTTGTCCTATTTCATAATTGACATAATAAATTCGATAAGTATCTGATGGTTCATCAGATTTATCTTTTAATAAAACACACATTAAATATTCTTTTTCTTCATAAATTGTCGATTCAAGAACAACTACTCTTTCACCATTTGTAAATTCGATCAAATCATCTCTTGTAAAAGTCACAACTAACCATTCCCTTCTTTACTATTTACCCATTGACATTTTATATGCAACACCGGCAGTTGCAAGATTTAAGACATTACTTGCATTTAATAAAGCCGGTACACCGAATGCCATAGCTGCTATTGTAGCAATACCTGCTAATACAGGTAATATTTTTCCTTTATGTTTTTGGAAGAATCCTTTTAACTTTGATATTTTACTTATTTTTTCCTCTTTTTTTGGAGGATTAGTATCAAGTTTTATCTCTTCATTTGCTTCTTTTTCTTCATGAGATTCATTAACGTTTTCTTCATTTTTTATAGCTTCTTTTACATCGTCAACAAGTGGCATAACTTCACTATCTGAATATTCATCTTCTACTGTTTTTTCACTTATCTGTTCTTTTTCTTCTTCTTTAAATTCTTTCTTTAAAATATCAAGATCTAAATCTTTATTTTCTTCTAGTTGATTATTATATAAATTAACAAGTGATTCCATTACTTTTGCTTTTTTCTCACGTCTACTTGTAATAAAGTTTATAAATTCAGGATTACTAGAATTACCAGAAATAGATAAAGCTTCATCTATATCACTTATCCATTTTTTTCGTTCTTCAACTATACTTTTAATATTATTTAAAGAATCTAATTTTTGTTTTATCTTTTGTCTTTCTTCAAGAAGACTTCCTTCTTTTCCATCTCTTAAATCAACTAATTGATGTAATTCATACATTACTTGTTCTTTTTCAGGGC
>CAKONT010000057.1 GCA_934097255.1 uncultured Bacilli bacterium | reverse complement strand
GGGAATATTTCCAATCTTTTTTGTTGGATTAATATGTATTCAGTTCTTCACTGATTAATTATCATACATTATTCTTTTATGTATAATAAAGCTTTCTAATTTCTCTTTAATATTTACTATTTTATATTTATATATATTTATATGTAATAGTCACATTCCCGTATGACTATCATAATTATAACATTAATTATTTAATTTTCAATATGTAATTGTTCAACAATATTCGACATTTCTTTTATTAGTTATACTTTTATATACTTTATTTTAAACACTCTTATAATAATATCAAATAAAATGATATTCTGTAACAATAATGAATGAAGCCAAATGCACTTATTCTAATTTTACATTATATTATTAAATATCATTCTTGAGAATCATTAAAATCGTATAATTTTACATTTATTGCACTTATTTTATCTGATATAACCAGCTCAAACGATACCTTATCTGAAATATTCAACTTTCTAAAATCACCTTTGAATTGACTACAATGAAAAAAGATTGTTTGATAAGAATAACTAAATGGTGTTATAAATCCATATCCATTTTCTTTTTTTAATGAACTAATATATCCATAATTTAATTCTTTTATTGATGCTTTATAATTAAGTATATCATTAATCTTTTTTGATTCTTCATCAGATAATTTTTGACAAAGTCTTTCCAAATCATTTTGAAACAATATTTCCTTTTTATGACCGTTTTTCGCCGCTAATATATATGGATGATATCTAAACAAAAAATTAATAAAATCTTTTGTATCAAAATTAGAATTAGAAAGAAGTTTAACATAAATATGACACAATTTAAATAAAGAATTATATATTGTAAAATCAAATAAACTACTATCTGATTTATCCAAAAACTCTAATGCTTCTTTAAGAGTTAAAAGAGCAAGATTTTTATCTGTTTCTAGCAAAGTTTCTGCAAATCTTATTCTAGTATCAATCATCTCAAATATATATTTTATTTCCATTCTATTACCATATTCATCCAAGTTATTAATATTTATTTCAGATAATTTTTTTAACGAAATATCAAATTTGTTTTGCATTTTTTCTAATCTAGCATATCTTAATTTAATTAAATTATTATTTGGAGCAAGCTCAATTGCCTTTGCCATTTCTACTTCGGCCATTTCATATTTTTGAGTATTAATTAATGATCCGGCAAAGAAATAATGAACAGGAGCTTTGTTTTCAGCTAGTTCTAATGCTATGTTATAGTTTTTTTCCGATTTTATGCTATCATATTTTGAATAAAGATATCCAGCAATTTTGTATATATCCGAAAACGAAGAATCAGCATTTTTCGCTAATTCTATAAAATCATCAACCTCGGAATAATTTCTGTTTTTTGAACATTCTATAGCTTTTAAAATATATAAAGTTGCAATTCTCTCATTGTTAGTCGTGGGAAAAATAGACAATGGATGATATTCGTTTTTTAAATGAACATCTTTTTTTAAGTTTTCTAAACTTCCATTAAGTTTGTTAATATTCATTTGAATTTCACTGTCAATTTCATAATTAGAATAACCTTTTCTATTTTGAATATAATTAACAGCAAAATCAAGTATTGAATAACTAAAATCATCATTTTGTAATAAAAAATTGCTTTTAAACAATTCGTTTATTGCTGCTAAGCACTTATCATAACTACGCTCACATAAATATAGTAATTCAGCAAATCCACATCTATTTGTTTTTATTAATATAATTCTTAATATATATTTAGCATCATCAGATAATTTTTCATAGATATTTGATAAGCAAAAATCAGTTAGATCAGTAATATGATTATTCAATATATCATTTGGGTCCATACCCTTCCCAACATTAATTACAAACCATTTTATTGCTAAAGGATTATTATTTAATCTTTTTAAATACTTTTTTATTAAATTATCACTTTGTTTTATTAATACATTGACTTTATAAACATTAGTTAATTTTCTAAAATAAAATATTGCTTCCTTCTCATCTAAAGAATTAAGTTGAAAACTTTGCTCATAGTTACCAACACCAATTCGAGATGTAATTAAAATTTTAGAACCCTGTGGTATTTCTTCAAATAATTTTATAATTGTTTTATCATTACTCAATGTTTCTAAATTATCAATAACCAATAATGTCTTATTATATTCCATATATGATAAGATATCCTGTACATTAGATAAGTTATCATTTTCAAAATTTTTATTTAATTGCTTGAAATTGTCGTCCAAATTTAAGATCACGTTTTTTATTTCTTTAAAATCCCCATTATAAAGGCCTTTTGTCTTTAAAGTTATCCAGATAATAGTATCAAACTTAATTTCTTCATCTAACATATCATACAAACAACTTAAAACAAGTGATGTTTTTCCAATGCCACCAACTCCAATAACCGAAATTACAGGGTATGGTCCAGTTATTTTTTTCTTTAACTCTTCTTTATCCTTAATTCTACCTACAAATCCAGTATCATCATAATCAACCATCGGAAGATTGTGCTTAATATTTTGTTTTTCTTTTATTACCATACTTGGAACAATTGATAATAAATAATCTGGATTTTCTTTAATTTTTTTATATTCAGAAATTGTCTCCGAAAAATTGATTATACTAGAATAACTATTCAATTTTGTTACAAAACTTATAATAAGTTCATCATCATTAGGTTCTAAAGGTCTTATATGCATTATTCTATTTCGTGTTGGTATAATTTTTTCTATTTCTTTAGTTAACTTATTTAAAAGTTTAGTATCAATAAATTTTGAACTATTTGAATTAAGTATTTGTATGTAATCACCTAAATCTGCATAGTCAATTAATAGTATTAAATCATCTGTAATTGAATTCTTATCTGATTTATATCTTTCTGATAGTCTTTCCAATATAGAAGTATCCACTTCTAAATAATCAATATTTATAATGCTTTTTCTTAAATCTGTTTCTATGTTTGACAATAAACAAAAAAGAAAATTTCTTTTTAATTTTGAATTATTAATTATATCCATTTCAAATCACATCTCCTATATCATAAGGCAATAAATACTTTATCTATTTCCTTTTGCTCTATTATGTGTCTGGCATAACATTTGACAATTATCTATATCTGTAGAACCACCTTTACTCCATGCGGTAACATGATCTGCATCCATTTCTTTTAATTCCCAAATTCTATTTTTATTATTATCATTTCCTATTGCACATAATGGGCAATTACTTATATCTTTTAATTTTGCATCTTGAGTTTGTTTTTCATATACAACTCGCTTTGTATTATCATCAAATACTCTAATATTTAAAAGTTTAGTATCTTTACATCCACCTAATATATATTCACATATACCTTTAGTATCTTGTATTTGAGGATCAGCATATAATTTACATAATGTTTCTGAAACTTTGTTAGGATCATATGAATTATTATGATATGTTTCATATAATCTTCCCCATTCAAGACCTCTCATATCGGATTTTACATCTTTAAATACAGTTGATGTCCAAGTTATTACAGAATTGAAATATGTTTTTAATTCTGTAATATTAGTATCAAATCTATGTTGACTCATGTAACTATCAATATTACCTTTACTTACCCAATTAAGAGCTGCTGCAAGATATTCTTGCCTATTTATATCCCCTTTTATATATGCGCTCCATTTTTGAATATTTGCATTTTGAGAATTAGAAAATTCTTCACGAGCCATAGTTACAAAAGGACCAGAATAAATAGCATTTAATAATTCTTGATTATTTAGTGGAACACCTACAATATTAATTGTTTTAAACCATTCTTTAATTTCTGATTCTTCACCCTCACAAATATAAATTGTTAATTGTGAATCAAGAATCTTATCTTGTAAATTTTTAGCAAGTCCATCAAAATATTGCTCCATACCATGTTCATCTTTAATAGCAAATTTATCTGTAATAAATCTTCCAAAACTAGTAACTCTTTGTTGCCCATCTAAAATTTCATATTTATCTTCTCCAACTTTAACAAAATATAATAAACCTAGTGGATAACCTTTTAATAATGAATTAATTACAGCAACATCCCTTTTTCCATCAGCATAAATATAGTTTCTTTGATATTCAGGTTGAATTGTTAATTTTCCACCCCATCCAAATAAGCCTTTTCCTTCATATTCATTATAAACAAATCCTTCATTTATATCTCTAACAGTTAAATCAGTTTTCAATATTGTTTTCATTTAAACCTCACATTCCTTTCACTTCGTTCAAGGCACACATAGTGATGAAAAATATAATTATTTTTCAGACTATTACCTCCTATTGAAAATCCTCTAAATGGCTATTAATCCATTCTTGTGTATATCTAATCAAAATGCGTGAAAAAGGGACCTTTGGTATGCCATCATAATTATAAAAGCACAATAATTTCATTCCTTTTGTTATATGTCCCGTTCCACCATTTTCTCTATATTTTCTTAAAAATTCTTCTGGTAAGTTCCTAATACCAACTTGGATTACATCATCTTCTCTTTCATATCCTAAAATTTCAAATTGTTCCGGATTATAAGAATCCAAAAATGATTTAGGTACACCCATTATACCTTTATAATCCTTAGGAATTGCATCAGTATTTGGAACATCAATGGCATCGAAAGTTTCGTATTTTACATACTCATGGTTTCTAATTTCTTTATGTTTACTATATTTTATATTATCTTCCCTTGTCATTAATTGTAAAGGTTGATGCCTTCGACCATGTTCTAAATTGGTAAACCATACAACACCTGACACTCTAATCATACCTTCTTGGTGATCACCAGCAGTTGCATAATCTGTATAATATTTATTTATAAAATGAGCAGCTCCCCCTTTAAATCCCTTACCTAACCACATTTTATTTTCTTTAATATAAGGAAATACCTCTTTATAGGTAATTGCGTTTTGATGTCCTATAATTAAAAATTTTTTCCCAGAATCATTTAACCATTTCATAAAATCTTTAAACAA
The DNA here is from genome assembly GCA_934097255.1 of uncultured Bacilli bacterium. The sequence continues at coordinate 1,262 of CAKONT010000057.1, read as the reverse complement.
ACTAAATGGTGGATTAGTGATTATAATATCACTCTCATCACGAAGTTTAATAACTTCTTTTGAATTAAAATCGCCATCTCCATCTAAATATTTCCATTCTAAATCATTTATATCTATTTTACCAGATTTATTTAAATCTCTGTCTAATGTAAATATTTTTCCATTTGATTTAGTTTTACTTCTATCAAATTGTGGTGATTCTGATTCAAATAATGATAATTGGTAAGGTTCTGTTATATGTTTACTATCGTATGCATAACTAGTGCTTATTAATTTTTTTAATTTGAATTTTTCAAAATTTTGTGCAAAAAACTTTGTAAAATTTGACCATTCAGGATCATCACATGGTAACAAAATTGTTTTATCTTTAAAAACGTCAGGATTATATTCTATGTATGCATTAACTTCGTTTTGTATATCACTAAATTGAGTATAAAATTCATCATTTTTCCCAGTTTTTGCTTTATGTAATTTTTTATTAGCCATACTATCACTTCCTACTAACTAAAATTTTTTCTAATTTATGCTCTAATTGATATAAAGTATTTCCACTAGATACATCTCCACCTAAATCTTCAAGTGCTGAATATAAGATTTGACGTTTTGATGGATTTGAATTATTTGGAACTTCATTATCTGTATCTTTTTCATATATTCCTAAAGTTCCATCTTCATTTGTTTTAGAATAATAATCTTTTCTTGTTAAACTTGAATGAAAATTTATATTTTTAAAATGATGTCTATTTTTTGACAATAATAAAGCTTCTTTCCTATCTTCTATTTCTTCATTTGTTTCTTTCCATAAATGAAGCCTATTAGTTGTTCCATTTATTTCAGCCATACTTTCAAATGCAGAATACATTTCTTCTGGACTCATATGATAAAACTCTCTTACTCTAATTTTATCTCCTATTTTTTCTTTACTTCTAAGTTCTGGATTTATAGTATCTATGAATTTGTGTAATTTTATATCAGTTAATCTCTCGGTTACATCAAATGTTGCATAAATATGAAATGAAAAAGGAACAGCCTCAGAATTATTTAATTGTTTTACTCTTTCTTCAACATTATCCGCATACCCAATTTTTATATACTCTGGAAATGATGGATTAGTTAATATATAAATTACTCCACATTTTTCTTTCATACTCTCTCACTCCTAAAGTTTTAAATCAATACTATTATAACATATAATTCGACAAATTTATAATTTTGGCATTGAAATACTTGCAAAATTTAATTTTTAGATATAGGGTTTGGGA